>JBDLIR010000031.1:0-11104 GCA_039714815.1 Actinomycetota bacterium
GCGCGTTCGATCGCAGCCGACACGGGATCCACCGTTACCGCGGCTCAAGTCGATGTTGCGGACAGCGGTGCGGTCCAGGCATGGGTCGACGACGCAGCAGCGACCATGGGTGGCCTCGATATCGTGATACCCAATGCGGGAGGCCCACCGTCTGCATTCTTCGATGCGACCTGCCCCGATGACTGGGATCGTGCCTATGCACTCACCTTGCGCTCTGCGATGGCGTTCGCTCACGCTGCCAGACCCCACCTTCGCCGTGGCGGTTCGATGCTCTATCTGACCTCCATCTCGGTTCGCGAACCGATCAGTGCCCTTGCGATGTCATCCGTGTTCAGAGAGGGCGTCGCATCGCTTGCGAAACTTCTCGCCAACGATTGGGCTGGGGAAGGGATACGGGTGAACCATCTCATCCCCGGCCGCATCGCGACAGAGCGCCTCGACGAACTCGATGCTGCGGCGGCACAGCGCTCAGGGAAGTCGTTCGGTGCTGTGCGTGAGGGCAACGAACAAGCGATACCGCTCGGCCGGTACGGGCAGCCGGACGAGTTCGCAGCCGCCGCCACGTTCCTCGTGTCAGACGCTGCCTCGTACATCACAGGTGCGACCCTGCAAGTCGATGGCGGCGCATTACACGCGGTGTGAGCTCGGCCCTTGGGGGGCCTCGCGGACCCGCTTCGCTCTTGGATCCGCTCGCAAGCTCGCTCTTGGACCCGCTTCGCTCTTGGATCCGCTTCGCTCTTGGATTCGGACTTCAGACTTCGGACTTCAGTCTTCGATGCTCACGGGGCTTATCTCGATCGTGATGGGGAGGTGTGCGGCACCGATGTCGGGTCCGACGATCACATCGAGCGGTGTCAACGCCGGGTCGAGATAGGCGACCTCGATCGGGATGCCGACCCATCGCCCGATGATCGGAAGGTCAGACAACGGCCACGTCGAGAGGTACCCGAAACCGTCCGTGGCATCACGCAGGGTCGTACTGGCTAGGAGTTCCCTCGACACAACAGACCACTCCGTCGCTCCGAGGTTCCCGATGACCGCAACCGGGTTGATAGAGGCGTTCACAGCGTCGGTGATCGTGCCGAACCGGCTCACGAGTACATCTGATGCTGCACTCGAAGTCGCCATCGGGCCCCAGGCAGTCACCACATCGACAACCCCCGTTCCTGACGGGACCGTGATGCGGTGCACCGAGCCACCGCCGGAGTCGAAACCGGTTGTGACATTCCAGTTGCCTCTCGCAAAGACCGCGACGTCGAACCGTGTGGAGTCCCTGGTCAACCAGACATAGGTTGGGTCAGCGACGGAGATCGCGTCAAGCGTGCTCGACGGTGCACCTGCGACCAGAAGGAGGTCCGCATCTGTCTCCACGAGCCATGCGACTGCCTCTCCCTCATCGTCGAGCGTTCCGGAGAGGTCGACATGGGTGACGCGAACCGTGTCCTCTCCGGTCGCAGGGGGTTGACTGCCAACCCACGCCGGGAGCATGAGCCAGAAGTTGATCGCTGCCGCAACGATGAAGACGGCCGTGAACAGGCCCGTGCCGCTGAGTGCGTACACGATCGACGCAATCAGCGCTGCCCAAAACGCTTGCCATCGGTAGTTCGCAAGAAGGTCGAACCCCCACCACAAGCTACCGAAGAAGGCCGCAACGGTGGCGAGTGTCGCGATCGTTCCCGTGACCATCGCAAACGCGGCAAGCGCCTTCTTGACCATCAGATCACCGTCACCTCCCGATGATCATTTCCCGAATGCGTAGAAGAAGCCGTCACGAGAGCCAACGTAGATCGTGCCGTTCCACACAGCAGGGGTCGATTCGATACATCCGCCGGTCGCAGGCATCGTCCACATCTCGACGGGGTTTCGGGGATCCTGGAGGTCGTAGGCACGGAGACCCTTGTCGTCGGTGAAGCAGTTCACAGCGATGACCAGAGTGTCGTCGGCGATGACGGGAGAGGACCAGGCGTTGACACCGATGTCGTCCTCCCACACCTTGTCTCCCGTGTCGGTGTCAACCGCAAGAAGGTGTCCACTGTCTGTTGCGACGAAGATCACGCCATCAGGGTGGAGTGCAGGAGACGCCCACGCCCCCGTGTCCTGGCCCCGTGCAGCAGGGATCTCCAGACTCCATACGATGGGTGCAACACTGTGGAGGTCCGCGGCCGTCTTCGATGTATCCAACTTCACGAGGGACCCGATCTCTCGGACGCGGCGCGCAGACAGGTTGCTCCTCTTCTCGTGGTCGGCGTGGGAAACGACGTACAGGAACCCGTCCTTGTCGACCGACGGCGTTGCATCGGTGTCGTCCCCGATCCAGAAGTCGAAGAAGACCTCGGCGTTTCCGTTTTCGACGTCGGAGAGGTCGATACCCTGGACCCGGCCCGCGCTGTTGGTGAAGTACGCCTTCTGTTCGAACACCGTCGTCGAACTCTCAACGGATTGATCACGCCCGATCTCTGCAAGTAACTCGTCGGACCACGCCCGTGTCTTCCACACGACCTTCGGGTCGACCGTCACCTTGCCGTCGGCGTCGTACCCACGGTTCAGCTTGATGGCGAACCACCAGGCGTTCTCTCCTCCCTGGTAGAGCATGTCATCGATCACGACCGGGTTGGAATCCCAGTCGTCGTTCCAGATCCCTTCGACCGACTTTGCATGCAGCGACCACACCTCGCGCACGATGTCACCGTCGATCGCCAGGACCCGGAAGCGGGGGTCGCGGGATCCCGTGTAGACGAGCGGGTAGCCGTCGGGATCGAGCGTGACACTCCCCTTGATGATTTCACCCATGTCGTAGGCTTCTCGCAGGTCATCGCCGGTGTCAGCATCGACGAAGTGGATCTTCTTGTCGTAGGCGCCGAAGATCAGTTCGGTCTTTCCGTCTTCTCGTTCATAGATGACAGGCTGTCCCGTCCACCCCGTACCCGACCACACTCTCGCTTCGCGTCCGACAGGAGATGACCCCTCCATCGGCCTACTCGGATACCGCCACAACTGTCCCGGCGCAGACTCGGGCACAGGACCGGTTCCGAAGAACGTCCGTGTCGGGTTGCCTCGGAACATCGTGAGGCCGGTCACGGATCCCCACTTCTGGTACACGGTGTCTGCGGTGACCACCCCGGTTGGCCTGTCGGACGGCGTTGACACTGCCGTTGCATCGCTCGTATCTGTGGCGTCAGCGGGTGCCGCCGTTGTAGTGGATGCCGCCGTTGTCGAGGTGGCTGCATCGGGGTCTGCCGAGATGACGTTGTCAACACCAGCCACGCACGCTGAAGCGAGCAGGCCGAAGGAGACGAGGAGCATGGCGATCTTACGCATCGCCGCGAGTGTAGAAGGGGATTCCCGTTGTCCGATGGACTGTTGCTCTGGCGGGTGAGCGGTGGCCCAGATTCGGGGTCTAGTCTCAGCATGTGGAGCGAGCGATCATCACCGCGGGGAAGTTCATCAAGACCGCCCACGTGCAATGGGTTCGGGGCGACCCGCTGCTCATGGGCGCCGCCATCGCGTACAACTCGTTGTTCGCGCTCGTGCCTCTTGCGATCGCCTTCGTGTCGCTCGTGAACCTATTCGACCTCTCGAGATCCATCGCGGCACGCCTCGTCGACCTCATCGAGTCGACGCTTCCGCCCGACATCGCTGGCTTCCTCGTCGACATCTTCGAGAGTTCCACAGCCGTCGTCGGTGGAGACAACACCGTCGTCCTTGTCATTTCGATCCTCGTCGCCCTCTGGTCGGGATCCAGGGCCGTGTACGCCGTACAGAAGTCGTTGCGTCTCGTCCAGGCGGTCCCTGACGACCGTGGGTACATCCGTGCGCGGTCGGTTGGGATACTGGTCACGTTCGGGGCTGGCGCATCCGTCATGATCGGCTATTCGTTGCTGCTCTTCGGAGAGAGCATGTGGAGCGGGATAACCGATGCGCTCGGCCTCGGGTCCGTCTCGATGGCACAATGGTCGCTCAGCCTTCTCATGGCAGTCTGGATATACGGGATGCTGTGGGCGGTATATCGCTTCGGCCCGCCGAATCCCGTTGAACACACAGCCCTTGTCGCAGCGATCGCCGAGGGAATCCTCGTCGCGGGTTCCTGGGTGGCGTTCACGCTTCTCCCCTCCGACACACGATCTGCGGCAGCGGCATTCGGTGTGCTCGGAGTGATCCTCGTGCTGCTGTATTTCGTCGGTGTGACGATCGTGGCAGTTCCGATCGGGGTGACGTCTGCCTGGAGCGCCTGGAGCGCCACGCGTGAGCTGTACGCTTCTGAGGATGAAGTCGAGTCTGTCGAGCCTGAAGGATCTCCGCAGCGGAGTGAACCTCCTCGGGAGACTTCTCAGTAGCTACAAGCCCATAGCAGCGAAGTCCATCGTTGGCGCCCTGATCTGGATGGCGACGATCGTCACGATCCCTTACCTCGTCGGTGCGGTCATCGATGGATCCACGACGACTTCGAACATGTCCGTGATCTGGCCGCTGCTCATCTCCATTGTGGCCGCCGGCGCGATCCAGGCTGTGGGCGTCGCACTGCGCAGATACTTCGGGTTCAAGCTGTCGTACCGGGCAGAGGCAGACGTTCGGAACCGGATCTTCACCCACATCCAACGGATGGCCTTCAACTTCCACGACGTCACGTCGACAGGGGAGTTGATGGCGAGAGCATCGTCTGACCTGTCTCAGCTCAGGCTCATACTCGCCATGCTGCCGATAACCGTGGCGAACCTCGCCATGTTCCTCGTTGTGGCGATCGTGCTCATCATCATCGACCCGGTGCTCGGCGGCGTCGCGTCGTTGATGGTGCCGGCCCTGCTGTTCACCTCTGCTCGATTCGCCAACAAGGTCGTCGGTTACTCATTCGATCTCCAACAGCGGCTCTCGGAACTCTCGCATGTCGTTGAGGAAACCGTGTCTGGTATCGAAGTCGTGAAGAGCTATGGGCAGGAGGCTCAGCAGCAGCACCGACTCGATGACAAGGCCGAGGTCATCTTCGATGCCTCGATGGGTATGGCACGTCAGCGTGCGATCCACCGGCCCCTGTTCGAGATCATCCCTGCGCTCGGAACCGTCGCGGTCCTGGCAGTCGGAGGAATCCGTGTGGTGGACGAAGCGATCACGATCGGAGAGTTCGTCGCATTCACCCAGTACCTGGCTGTCATGGTGCTGCCGCTGATGATCACCGGATGGTTCTTTGCGAACCTGCCGCGTTCTGCCGCGGCGGCCTCGAGGATCGACACACTGCTTGAAACCGATCCAGAGATCGACGACCCTATAGACCCCGTGGTTCTCCCACAGGGGCCGGGCGAGGTCGAGTTCGTCGATGTCTCGTTCGCATACCCTGACGGAACGTCCGTACTCGGCGGAGTGTCTCTCAAGATCGATGGCGGTACGTCTGTAGGCATCGTCGGCGTAACCGGGTCCGGGAAGTCAACGCTCGCGCATCTGATTCCCAGGTTCTACGACGCTTCATCTGGTGCCATCCTTCTCGACGGTGTCGACGTGCGCTCACTCAGCCTCGACCAATTGCGGCGCGAGGTGTCGGTCGTGTTCCAGGAGACGTTCCTGTTCTCGGCAACGGTGGCGGCCAATATCCGCGTCGGCGATCCGATGGCCACGGACGACCAGGTGCGTTCAGCGGCAAGGCTCGCCCGGGCGCACGACTTCATCTGTGAGATGCCGGAGAACTACGACACGGTCGTTGGCGAACGCGGGGCGACACTGTCCGGTGGTCAACGCCAGCGGGTGAGCCTGGCGCGTGGAGTGGTGAGGGACCCGAGGGTGCTGATCCTCGACGATGCGACATCGTCTGTCGATGCTGTGGTCGAGGCTGAGATCCAGGAGGCGTTGCGGCAGGTGATGTCCGGGAGGACGACGGTGATCGTGGCGCACCGCACTTCGACGCTTGCGATCGTCGACAATGTTGCGTTCATCGAGGGTGGCGAACTCATTGCTTTCGGGCCACATGACGACCTGTTGCGTAACGTTGCCAGGTACTCCGAGGTACTCGCCACCTCCGAAGGGGCGGTGATCACATGAGGTACATGGCTTCAGCCGGCGATTACCGGGTGGAACGGCCGGGACGCCTCGTCGCACGCGCAGCCCGGCTCTCTCACGGCCTCGGATGGCAGTTCGTCGGGGCGATCCTGATAACGCTCGCAGCCACCGGCGTGCGTCTTCTGGGGCCGCTCGTCGTCCGAACCGGTATCGACAGCGGTATCGCTCTCGGAGACAAGAGCGTCATCCTCAAGGCGGCCGGCATCTACGTCGGGCTGCTCTTCCTCCAGTACTTCGTGACGATGGTGTCCCAGTGGACTGTGGCCTTCGTCGGTGAGCGATACCTGGTGCAGTTGCGCGAAGCAGTATTCGCCAAGATGCTGCGTCTCGACATGGCCTTCTTCTCGAGGTCCAAGAGCGGTGTCCTCGTGTCCAGGATGACATCCGACATCGAGTCCCTCCAGGAGTTCGCATCCGATGGCGCGGTTCTCGCACTGAGCAACCTGTTGACCGTCGCCGGTGTCACGGTCGCTCTGGTGCTCGTCGACTGGCAGATGGCAGCGGCGGTGTTCGCTGTGGTCGGGGTCCTCATCGGGGTGACCGTTGTATTCCAACGCCAGGCCAGGCGAGCGTACGACCAGGTGCGTGAAAGGATCGGGCGCGTGCTTTCGTCCCTTCAGGAGGGGATCAGCGGAGTCCGTGTCGTGCAGGCGTTCACACAGGAGGATGTCCAGGCGTCATCGTTCGGGAGGGTGAACGAGCATCACTTCGAAGCGAACATGGCTGCCGCAAGGGCGATCTCGTGGTACTTCCCTGTCGTCGCGTTGCTGCGTGTGCTCGCGATCGTCGCCACGCTCGCAATAGGAGCATCGAGGGTGATCGATGGTTCGATGACCATCGGGACGCTTGTGGCGTTCCTGTTGTATCTCGACTGGTTCTTCCAACCGATCATCAACCTGTCGAACGTGTACAACCTGCTCCAGTCGGCGCTCGCGGCGCTTGCGAAGTTGTTCGAGCTGATCGATGAGCCCGTTGGTGTGGAGGAGCGACCTGGCGCGTACGATCTGCCGGAACCCGTCCGGGGGTCTGTCGACGTGCGAGATATCGACTTCAGCTATCTCGACGGCACTCCGGTGCTGCGTGACGTCAGTGTGTCCGTGGGTGCGGGTGAGCGCGTGGCGATCGTCGGTGAGACCGGCTCAGGCAAGTCGACGCTTGCGAAGATGGTGATGCGTTTCTACGACCCGGCCCGGGGTTCCGTACAAGTGGACGGCGTCGATCTCAAGGACGTGACGCGCGCATCGAGGGTCGACACTCTGGCGCTGATCCCCCAGGACGGCTTTCTGTTCGCAGGCTCACTGCGGGAGAACCTCGTGTACGCGAAACCGGACGCGACCGATGAAGAGGTGTGGCAGGTCCTCGGGGTGATGAAGATCGATGAGTGGATCGCAGGCTTGCCGGACGGTCTCGACACCGAGGTCAGAGAACGTGGATCGAGGTTCTCGGCAGGTGAGCGCCAGCTCGTTGCCCTCGCACGTGCGTTCCTTGCGGACCCCGCGGTCATCGTGCTGGACGAGGCGACTTCGAACCTCGATCCTGAGACAGAGGTGAAGGTCGAACATGCACTCAGTGCACTGCTCACGGGCCGAACGGCGATCGTGATCGCACACAGACTGCGCTCAGCTGAGCGCGCAGACAGGGTCGTCGTTGTCGACAACGGTGTCATCATTGCTGAGGGGACACACGATGAGCTCGTTGATCGCGTCGACCAGTATCGAGAACTCGTTGAGGTCTGGCAGCGGGGCCTCGCCTGAGGGCTGGGCTCGCTGGGCTCGCTCTTGGATCCGCTGCGGACTTCGGTCTTCGGTCTTCGGTCTTCCTGATACCCTCCCAATATGACTCGACCATCTGAGCGTTCCACCGTCAAACGGCTTCCCGAGCGTGCGTCGTACGATGCCGAAGTGATCCACCAGGTCCTCGATGAGGCCCTGATCTGCCACATGGCGTTTACAACGGACGACGGGCCGGTGGTGATACCGACGATCCACGCCAGAGTGGCCGACACGCTTTACCTCCACGGTTCCCATGCTTCGAGGATGATGCGCCTGACAGTGGACGCGCAAGTGAGCGTCGCTGCGACGATCGTTGACGGCATCGTGGCTGCCCGGTCTGCCTTTCACCACTCGCTCAACTACCGGTCGGTCGTCGTCTTCGGCACACCGCGGGTAGTCAGCGATCCCGATGAGCGGATCGTCGCGTTCGAGGCGATCACCGAGCATGTGTTGCCGGGCCGGTGGGCAGAGGCGAGACAGCCGAATGAGAAGGAAGACAAGGGAACGAAGCTACTGGCAATCGAGATCACGGAGGCATCAGCCAAGGTCCGTTCCGGACCTCCCGGTGACGACGCCGAGGACATGGCATCAGACATCTGGGCCGGTGTCATCCCCCTCTCGGTGACCTCAGGAACCCCCGAACCCGCTCCCGACCTGTCACCGGGAATCGACATCCCCCCTTCGGTCGAGGACTACGCCGGGTAGGTCCCCATTCCGTGGGCTGAGGACGCCATATAGGACGTCACGAACCCTGGGTTCAGGTGACCTTCCATTCTGTGGGCTGAGGACGCCATATAGGACGTCACGAACCCTGGGTTCAGGTGACCTTCCATTCTGTGGGCTGGGGTCAGCTGTTGGCTTCGTCTCTCCAGGCGATCCACTCTTTGACGGGGCCCATATCGAAGTCAGGGCCGTTGAGGCCGACGGTGATCTCGTCGACCCCCGCAGCCTTGTAGGCGTCCCCGAGTTCGATCTTGTTCTCCGCAGGGCCGACTGATCGTTCAACAGACGCCGGATCACGGCCGACCTTGGCGCACCACTCGTCGAGAACCCTTGACTTGTGCGTGAACGTCTCGACGTCGCCGAAGCCGTGCCAGATGTCGGCGTACTCGGCCACGATGCGCAGCGTCACTTTCTCGCCGCCGCCGCCGATCAGGATGGGCAGGTCCCCGGTCGGTTGTGGATCGAGTTTGGCGAGGCGGTCCTTGATGACCGGCATAGCCGCATCGAGGGCCTTGAGCCTCCCGATGGCCGTTCCGAACTCGTAGCCGTACTCGTCGTAGTCCTTCTCGAACCAGCCGGAGCCGATGCCGAAGATCAGCCTTCCGCCCGAGATCACATCGACCGTTCGCGCCATATCAGCGAGCAGTTGGGGATTGCGGTACGAGTTGCACGTGACCAGCGCTCCGATGCGGATCTTCTCCGTCGCCTCGGCCCACGCACCGAGCATCGTCCAGCACTCGAAGTGCTTCCCGACGTTGGCATCGGGGTCTCCGCCGTAGAGCGGGTAGAAGTGATCCCAGTTGTACAGAACGTCCACACCGAGTTCTTCGGCCTCTGAGGCTGCTCTCCGGATATCTGCATAATCCCCATGTTGCGGGTGGATCTGCACAGCGATTCGTACGTCTGACATCGGACTCCTTCATTCGGCTGGTTCGACAATAGCGCCGTAGTAGAGAGCGAATAACGATGCGTAGGATGTCGCCATGGACAACATCACCATCAGGCCCGTAACAATCGCTGAGTACCCCGCCTTCGTCACTGCGCTGATAGAGGGGTTCTCCGATGACCTCCCTGACGAGAGTTTCCCAAAGATGATCGAAGAAGTGCTGCCGGCCGAACGCACGCTGGCTGCCTTCGATGGCGACACCATCGTCGGCACATTCGGCGGGTACGACCTCGACCTCACCGTTCCCGGTGGCACGGTCAAGATGGAAGGGACGACGGTCGTGACGGTGTTCCCGACCCATCGCAGGATGGGACTGATGGACGAGATGATGACCCTGCATCTCGACAACGCTGTTGCCAACGGCTACCCGGTCGCCGGTCTCTGGGCATCCAGTAGCGCTATCTACGGTCGTCACGGTTACGGCGCTGCAACGTACGCAACAACACGGACCCTTGACGGCCCCACCTTTCATCTTCGTGACGGCATCGGTATGGACAGGGTGACCAGGATCTCGTCGGAACAGGCCGCGGATCGTCTTCCCCCCGTGTTCGACCGGGTGTGTTCCACGACGCCAGGCATGTTCGCGCGGGATGAGACCTGGTGGGCACAGGAGGTACTGCGCGACGAGGAGTGGATGAAACGTGGGAGAACGTCTCATCGCATCGTCATCCACGAAGGCCCCGATGGGGCAGATGGGTATGTGATTTATCGGCAGAAGCAAAGTGAGAGCGATGACGGCCACGCAAACGGGACGGTGAGCGTGCTCGAGATGATCGCTGAGACGTCAACGGCGAAGGCTTCGCTGTGGAACTACATCGCCAACATCGATGGATGCCCCAAGGTCAGGTCATGGAACATGCCGCTCCACGATGATGTCCTAGCAATGGTCCGTGAACCGCGGCGGTTCGCAGTGACCGCGCTCTACGACGCTCTGTGGATCAGGATCTTGGATGTCGAGGCAGCCCTGTCCCAGCGCACCTACGAAGACGATGGGACAGTGGTGTTCAGCATCGTTGACAACTACCGCCCACAGACAGACGGTACCTATCGCCTAACCGTCTCGGACGGAGTTGGAGAGTGCAAGCGAACCGACGAGCAGGCGAACCTCGACATCGACATCGACGTCCTTGGCGCCCTCTACCTCGGAGGCGGCGATGCCGGCGGTTACGTCGCTGCGGGCCGTCTTCGTGGGTCAGACGCCGAGATCGCGACGCTCCACGCCATCTTCTCAACCATGAAGACCCCCTGGTGCAACCAGGTGTTTTGATCAGCTCGCTCGCTGCGCTCGCTTACAGATGCCAGATGCCAGATCGCTCGCGGGCTCGCTTACAGATGCCAGATGCCAGATCGCTCGCGGGCTCGCTTACAGATGCCAGATGCCAGATCGCTCGCGGGCTCGCTTACAGATACCAGATCGCTCGGCTGGCGCCTCGCTGCCAGATACCGGAGAAGAGACATTCTGGTGTCTGGTATCTGGTATCTCAATTGTCCCCACTCCGATAGTTCGGAACGGGGGATGGGTCCGACACGTTCTATTGATACGAGTTGCGACTCACCCGGGGGGTCGGTCTTCACCCATTCCCATTCGCAGCCCCCCGGGAGAGTCGCACCGCGCTATTCA
>JBDLIR010000032.1:0-11016 GCA_039714815.1 Actinomycetota bacterium
GTGAGCGCTGCCACAGGATCAGGACGGACAGCGATCCTCTCGATCGGAGCGTTCTTCGTTGTCGGTTTGATCCTGTTGGCCAGGGTCGACCTGGAGAAAGCGAGAGAGTCCCGCGAGCATTGGAGATTCGAAGGATCCGAAGCCGAGGTGGTGTGACCGTGGCAGTCGCCCCCGTCTCCGGACTCTCTGTGGCCGACGTAGCGCTCACGACTCCAGACAAGGACACGATCATCCTTGGGGATCGTATCGCCGTACCGACGATCGTCATCCTCGCCAGGTACTACGGCTGAGCGGGCTGTCTCGACATGCTGGCGCAGTTGGCGACAGCCCATCGATCGATAGTCGACAGCGGAGGCGCAGTGATCGGTGTCGCCCCCGCTGCGGGGTTCCAGGCAACACACCTCATGGAGACGTCGATCCCGTACGAGTTGCTGATGGACCGCGACCACAACCTGTCACGGTTGCTCGACGTCGGTACGCAGTCCCTCGTCAGGTTCCTGTTCAATTTCAAAGCGTGGTGGCACTACGCCCTGGCCTTTGCGAGGAACCGGAAACAGGGCAAGATCACACAGGGCCATGCCGTGCTCCCTGCCATCTTCGTCGTCGACGCGGACTCGAGGGTCACCTATCTCTACCGCGGCACAGCCATTGCGGACTACCCCCCACTTGCCGAAGTACTCACCGAACTCACACACCTCCTGTAGCCGAAGGCCGGGGGGATCGCTGGGCTCGCGGACCCGCTCGCAAGCTCGCTCTTAGACCCGCTGCGCTCTTAGATCCGCTCGCACGCTCGCTCTTGGACCCGCTGCGCTCTTAGAAGGCGGAGAGCGGAGGGCGGATTTCGGACTTCGGCTGTTGACTGATTCTCTAGAACACCGGATCCCTGAGCACCGGACAGGTCATGCAATGCCCTCCGCCGCGGCCACGGCCGAGTTCCGAGCCCTCGATCTCGATCACGGTGACACCGGCCTTGCGCAAGTGCGCGTTCGTCCACTCGTTGCGGTTATACGCAATGACGACGCCCGGTTCGACAGCGACGACGTTGTTGCCATCGTCCCATTGCTCACGCTCGGCCTCGAAAGCGTCGCCAGCAGTCGGCACCACACGGAGTTCCTCGAGATCAAGCGCTTCCCGTACCAATTCCAGCCAGGGTTTCTTCTCGAGTACGACATCGACGCCGCCATCATCTGATGGGTAGTAGCTGATCGGTTGGATCGCATCGATGACCGGCGGATACACGGTCACCAGGTCGATGTCGCAGAACGTGAAGACCGTGTCGAGGTGCATACTCGCTCGGTCGTGGGGCGTCTTGGCGGCGATGACTCTCGTCGCGGCCTCATTCTCGAAGAGGACCTTCGCTACCTGGCTCACCGCCTGGTATGTCGTGCGTTCACCCATGCCGATGAGGACAACGCCGTTACCGACAGGCATCACGTCGCCGCCCTCGATCATCGCCTGGCCGTGGCCCCCCTCCGTTGGCTCTCCCCACCACACCTTGAAATCGCCATCCTTGAACTCGGGGTGGAACCGGTAGATCGCATCGAGGTGCAGGGACTCCTTACGGCGAGCAGGCCAGAACATCGGGTTGACGGTGACACCGTTGTAGATCCAGCATGAGCTATCCCGCGTGAATAGCTGGTTAGGGAGGGGTGGCATCACCATGTCGGTCTCCTCCCAGGCTTTGTGGGATATGGTTGCAAGCTCCCGGGGCAGTTCGGCAACGGTCACGCCACCGATCAGATGCTGGACGAGCGTTCTCGAGTCCAGTTCATCCATCCACGATCGCAGTGTCTCGGAGCCGTTCACACCGACTTCGTCGGCTGTCAGACGTCGATCAAGAAGGAATGATCTGCCTTCTGGATCGCTGACAACGTCCTCGAGTAGCTCGTGAACGCGCATCACATGAACATCGAATTCACGACGCATGACACTGACGAACGCATCGTGTTCTTGCCTCGCCTTGCGAGCCCAGATCACGTCGTCGAAGAGGAGGTCGCTTGCATTCGATGGCGTCAGCCGACGCATCTCGAGGCCGGGTCTATGAACGATGACCTTCCGGAGTTTTCCTACCTCAGAATGCACGCCAAATTCGGCCATTGCGTATTCCCTTTCGCGGTCGATGAAATGGGCACGTTAGTGCCGCATCACGAGGTTAATTCACGGGTAGACAGAGGTCGAATGGGGAGAGCTCGAGACGATGTCCATCGACGAGGCAGCGGGTACAGGCACGAACTCGACACCGGGTACGAAGGTGCCAACAGCACACGACGGCACCGAGTACCGCTATCTGTAACATCTGCTCATACTTCGCACAGAGAAGGACACCACAATGGCTTACAACCTGAAGAACCGGAGTTTCGTCAAGGAACTCGACTTCACCCCCACGGAGATGAAGTTCCTCCTCGACCTTTCGACGTCTCTCAAGACGGCGAAGTACACGGGAACCGAGCAGCCCCAACTCTCGGGCAAGAACGTCGCCCTCATGTTCGAGAAGACGTCGACGAGGACCAGGGCGGCATTCGAGGTCGCTGCGTTCGACCAGGGCGCCCATGTCACCTACTTCGATCCCTCAGGTTCACAGATGGGCCACAAGGAATCGATCGCCGATACCGGGCGCGTGCTCGGGCGCATGTACGACGCGATCCAGTACCGCGGCAAGCGACAAGACGACATGGAGACGCTTGCACGCTACGCGGGTGTGCCCGTGTACAACGGCCTCACCGACGAGTGGCATCCCACACAGATGCTCGCCGACTTCCTCACCATGTACGAGTCCTCGAACAAGCCGTACAACGCCATCTCGTATGCATTCGTCGGCGACCTTCGCTTCAACATGGCTCGCTCCCACATCGTGATGGCAGCGCTGATGGGGAGCGACCTGCGCCTTGCAGGGCCGGCGCATCTCGCACCCCCGGCCGACGTGATGGTCGTCGCCCAGGCCATCGCCGACAAGACGGGGGCTTCGATCACGGTGACAGAGGACGCCGAGGCGGCGGTCGACGGCGTCGACTTCATCCACACGGATGTGTGGGTCTCTATGGGTGAGTCCAAGGATGTGTGGACTGACCGTATCGAGGATCTCAGGCCGTACCAGATCAACACCGATCTCATGCGTGCGAGCGGCAACGGCGGTGTGAAGTTCATGCACTGTCTGCCGGGGTTCCACGACTCCAACACGGTCGTCGGCGCTGAGATCATGGCGCATACGAACATGCCAGACGGCATCGAGGTCACGAACGACGTCTTCGAATCTGACGCGAGCATCGTCTTCGACCAGGCAGAGAATCGCCTGCACACGATCAAGGCGATCATGGTGGCGACACTGGCGTAGAACAGCCGACAGCGCACCGACCCATTCCGCGGGCTGACGACGCCATATACAACGTCACGAACCCTGGGTTCACGGCGTCAACCATTCCGCGGGCTGACGACGCCATATACAACGTCACGAACCCTGGGTTCACGGCGTCAACCGCTGGACATCCATCCGAGGGTGCGAGACAATGCGCGTATGGGGCGATGGGAAACGAGTCGGGTGGTTCTGGTAGCGATCGGGGCGTTGGTGGCGGTGCTGGTCGCCGTTGCCGTGGTCATCGCACTCCAGCCGCCTGAAGTACTCGACCCGGCAACACCGGAAGGCACAGCCCAGGGATACTTCCAGGCGCTTCATGATCGCGACGGTGACCTCATCACTACGTACCTGACCGACGATCTCGCCGATCGCTGTGACTCATCCCGATATCTGGAGGAATTCTGGCGCTTCGACGACCGCATCGCCTCCGGGGTATCTATCGTCAGCACGGACATCGACGGCGACGAGGCCAGGATGCGGGTCACGATCACCGTGACATACGGCGACGGTCCGTTCAATGCAGGCTCCGAGACCATCGATGAGACCCTGGTGATGCAACGGCACGGCGACGTCTGGCTCATCTCCGAGCCACCATGGCCGTGGGACGGGTTCGTGTGCGAACGGGAGAGCGAGAGGGAGGGTGAGGGCTGATGGGTGAGGATCTCTTCTTCATATTGAGTGGCATATTGACTTCCCTCGTACCCCTGGCGATCCTTGGTGGGATCATCTACCTCGTTGCGAAACTCGTGTCGAATCGCGGCGACACGACCGAAGAGAGCACCGGGGTCGCGATCCGTCGGTTCTTCCAGTACGCGATCATGCTCGTGATGCTCGTCCTCGCAAGCATCGGCGTCGCAGGATTGATCGATGCCGCAGCGTCTGCGGGAAGTCGAATCACTTCGGACACAACGGGCACTGCATTGTCCATCGCTTTCGTATTCGTGGGGCTCCCCGTCTTCGTCGGCCTTGCGATCTATACGGCGCGCAGGCTCAGGGTCGACCCGTATGAACAGCGCTCGATAGGGTGGGCCGTCTACCTCACGCTTGCCCTGTTCGGGTCCCTCGTAACCGTCATGTCTCTCACGGGTGCGATCCTCGCGACCTTGCTCGAGGATCGCATCGTCGACCGGACTCTCGTCATCTACGCCGTTGTCTGGGCGATCGTGTGGGTCGCACACTGGTTCGCGGCTGAACGCAAGGGCGACCCACAGCGGTTGCAGCCTCACATCCTGCTCGGGTCCGCTGCAGGGCTCCTGACAACCTTCACAGGCGTTGCGACGGGAACAGCGGCCGTGTTGCAGCAGATCTACGAGGGCCTCTTCCGAGCTTCCATCGTCGATTCGGGCGTGGAACCGCTGGCTGCGCCGCTCATCATCTTGGTCGTCGGCGTCCCTGTGTGGTGGTGGTACTGGTTCCGGCACGGCCGCCACCTCGAACACGGCCCCCTGTGGCTCACCTACGCCCTACTGCTCGGCGTCCTTGCTGGAGCGATCACCGTGATCTCGGGCGCAGGTGTCGCGATCTTCGGCATACTCGAGTGGCTCCTCGGGGACCCATCGACGACCTCGCCGGCATCACACTTTGCCTTCCTCCCGGGCGCCGTCGGTGCGATGACGGCCGGTGCGATGAGCTGGTGGTATCACGGATCACTGGTCGGCGGGCGTGCTGAACGCGAGAGGACGGAAGTCGACAGGGTCTATGACTATCTGCTGTCCGGAGCTGGCCTGGTCGTCGCTGCGAGCGGAATCGCCACGCTGATGACCGTCGCGATCAGAGCCCTGGCAGGACTCGGGCTCACGTCATTCCAGACGGGAAACGCGTCAGCTGCGGCATTGACACTCCTCATCGTCGGCGCTCCCGTCTGGTGGCGGTACTGGTCGGTGATTCGTACCAACCGCGACGCAGCTCCCGATGCCGAGCTTCGATCCGCGTCACGGCGGATCTACATCTTCCTGCTCTTCGGGGTCGCGGGAATCGTTGCTGTCGTCAATCTGATCATCATCGTGTTCATGGCCTTCAGCGACATCCTCGAGGGCCAGTTCGGTTTGATCACGCTCGACAGCACGGCTGTGCCGTTTGCGTTGCTCATAACAGCCGGCATGGTTGCCGGGTATCACTTTGTCATCTTCAGAGAAGACCGCGCAGCAACACACGAAGTGGAACAGCCAACGCTCACCGAAGCCGTCGTCGTAGGATCTCGCTCCGATCCGATCGTCGGTGCGATCCGGTCGAGCATCGGGGCATCGGTGACATTCATCGATGCCATGCCAGACAGGGTTCACGCCCCGAACGTCGAAGAAGCTCTCGCGGTGCTCCGCGATGGACACCAGCAGAGAGTCGTGGTGATACCAGACGATGACGGCGGATACGACGTGCTGACAACGCCTGAGTGACCGCTACGCGGTTCGTCTCGTGGTGGTACGCTGCGAATCACATGAGCACGATCACCGACCTTGCAGATGTGTCCTTGCCCGATCCTGAAGGCACACCCCACCGACTCGGCGACCTCTGGGCGGACCAGAGACATGTACTTCTCTTTCTCCGCCACTTCGGGTGACTGACGTGCAGGGAGCGGGCCGGTCAGGTCCGGGATAGATACGACGAGTTTCTCGACGATGGCATCGGAGTCACCGCTATCGGTACAGGCGGCAAGCGGTACGCACAGGCGTTCATCGAGGATGAATCGGTGCCCTTCGCTGTGCTCCTCGACAGCGACGGCGAGGCTGCGAGGATCGTCGAGATGAACAGCCTCAAGGCGACGACGTTCATCTCTCCCGGTGCATGGGCTGCCGCGGGCCGATCTCTCCTCGGCGGGAATCGACAGCACAAGACAGGGCCACGCCCGATGCAACTCGGGGCGACGCTCGTCATCGGCCCGGGTGATGAACTGCTCTACCTGGACAAGGAGTCCTTCGCAGGCGACCATGCCGATCTCGATGAGGTGTTCGCCGCCGTCCGAGCATGACACGGCCACGCCAGGCTGATATCAGGTCTGGCTCGATGATGTCGCCCACAGATCGATGCCACCTTCGACAGCGAACCGGTCGATCTCAGTAAGTTCGTCGTCGCTGAAATCGAGGTTGTCGAGGGCACCGAGGCTGTTGTCGATCTGAGACCACCTGCTCGCCCCGACGAGTGCCGTGGTCACGCGGGGGTCGCGCAGTACCCAGGCGATAGCCATCTGGGCGAGCGTCTGACCCCTGCGAACAGCGATCTCGTTGAGTGCGGTGATGCGTGCAAGATTCTCCTCGGTGAGGAACCCGGTTTCGAGGCTGGCGTCCTCCGAAGCCCTCGAGTCGCCAGGGATGCCGCCCAGGTACTTGTCCGTGAGCATGCCCTGGCCGAGGGGCGAGAACGCGATGACACCCATCCCCTCATCATCCGTTGCGTCGAGGAGGCCTCCTTCGACCCATCGGTTGAGCATCGAGTACGACGGCTGGTGGATGAGAGCCGGCGTGCCGGCTGCCCTCAGTATCTCGGCGGCTTCCCTCGTCTTTTCGGCGCTGTAGGACGATATGCCGACATACAGCGCCTTGCCCTGATGTACGGCGGTCGTGAGCGCTCCCATGGTCTCTTCGAGTGGCGTGGAGGGGTCGAAGCGGTGCGAGTAGAAGATGTCGACGTACTCGAGACCCATGCGGTCCAGGCTCTGGTCGAGGCTCGCAAGCATGTACTTGCGGCCACCGCCACCCTGACCGTACGGCCCTGGCCACATGTCATATCCTGCCTTGGTGGAGATGACGAGTTCATCGCGGTACGGCCTGAGGTCAGATTCCATGATCCGGCCGAAGTTCTCCTCGGCCGTTCCGTACTCCGGCCCGTAGTTGTTGGCGAGGTCGAAGTGGTTGATGCCGCGATCGAACGACTTGAGAAGCATCTCACGGACGGTGTCGAGCGGTGCGTGGCTCCCGAAGTTCTGCCACAACCCGAGGGCGATCTTCGGAAGATCCAGGCCACTCCGCCCGCAGCGGGCATAGGGCATCGTGTCGTATCGGTCGTCGGCTGCTCCGTACATCCAGGCTGCTCCTCTTCTCAGGGCTTTGGCGCTGATTCAGCTGATATTTCGTTCATATCGACGCCAGAGTCCTAATAGTAGGATGGGTTGGTGTTCGCCATGATGCAGAAGGAGTTTCGGGAGTTGCGTCGCGACCGGCGCACGATGGCGATGATCGTGGTGTTTCCCCTCCTGCTTCTCATCATCTTCGGCTATGCGGCAACGTTCGACGTCGACACCGTTTCTACCGCCCTCGTCGGGCCGGGGACGACACAGCCACCAGCACAAGAGACAGGCGTCTTCGATGTTGTCATCGTTGATCCGCCCGGCACATCAGCAACGGCGCAAGATCTTCTGAAAGACGGCGAAGTCCAGGTTGCGATCGCAACCGATACGCAGCCACCCACTGCGTACATCGACGGCTCCAGCCTCTTCACCGCTCAGGCCGCGAGTGCTGCCCTGGGCCGCCTCGGCGACCAGGTCACGGTCGAGATCCTCTACAACCCGGATCTGACAACGTCGTGGGTTCTCATCCCTCCGCTCATCGGGTACATCCTCATGTTCATCGGCACGGTCGTCGCATCGATCGGCCTGGTGAAGGAGCGGGAGAACGGCACCCTCGAACAGCTTGCGGTGATGCCGCTGAGTCCCGGGTCGGTGATCTTCGGGAAGGTGGCGCCGTATTTCCTCGTCGCGGTGATCGACCTCGTGATCGTCACGGCCCTGTCGATGATCCTGTTCGACATCCCATTCGTCGGCAACGTGCTCCTGTTCGCCGCCGGCGGTGCCTTCTTCCTGTTCGTGGTGCTCGGCGTGGGTGTCCTGATATCGACCGTGTCCCAGAACACCGGGCAGGCCATCCAACTGGCGATCTTCTTCCTCGTGCCCCAGATCCTGCTGTCGGGGATGATCTTCCCGTTGTCCGGCGTCCCGTGGGCGATCCGATGGCTGGCCTACGTGTTCCCGCTCACGTACTACACGGTGATCTCACAGGGCATTGTTCTGCGTGGCGCCGGTCTCGAGTCGCTGTGGCCCCAGTTCGTCATCCTCGCGGCCATGGCAGCGGTCGTGTTCACAGCCGCTGTCTTGCGTTTCCGCCGCGACCTCACGCCGCACCGGAGTGGCAGTGCCGACGCCGAGGGAGCTGAGGCGTGACGTTCGGGGCAGACGGCGTCACCGTCGCGTTCGGCGATGTGGCAGCACTCAACGAGGTCACGGTCGACCTCGCACCCGGCGAGGTGACAGCGGTCGTCGGTGCAGACGGCGCAGGCAAAACGACGATGATGCGGGCTCTTGCCGGACTCGTCGACCCCGACGGCGGGTCGGTTCGCAAGCCAGGCATCGAGCAACTCGGATACCTCCCTTCTGGAGCAGGGAGCTGGAAGAGCCTGACGGTTGCCGAGAACGTCGCGTTCGTTGGCAGCTCGTACGGGCTCACGGGCGCCGAGCTGGCAAGGCGCGCCGACCCGATCCTCGAGGGGGCTGGTCTCGCCAACGTCACAGACCGCCTCGCCGGTGAGCTGTCGGGTGGAATGCGGACGAAGCTCGGTGTGAGCCTTGCGCTGTTGCATGCGCCCGACCTGTTGATCCTCGATGAGCCGACGACGGGCGTCGACCCCGTCAGCCGGGTCGAACTCTGGCGCATGATCTCTGAAATCGCTACCGATGGCACAACGGTGGCGATGGCGACGACCTACATGGACGAGGCCGAGCGTGCAGGATCGGTCGTGATGCTCGGGGAAGGACAGGTGCTGCTGTCTGGAACCTCCGACGACCTCATCGCCGCCATGCCGGGAGTGGTGGCCGTTGTCGACACGCCGGTTGATCCGTCACTGGCGTGGCGGGTGGGCCCCGTGTTCCACGAATGGTTCGCTCATGGTCCGCCCGACGGTGTGGACCCTCTCCAACCCGACCTCGAGGACGCCTGCATCGTCGCCGCGATCACGAACCTGACGGACACCGATCGTGGTGCCCCATGACCGCTCCTGCGCTCCAGGCACGATCCCTCACCAGGCGATTCAAGGACAACGTCGCCGTTGACGACGTCACTTTCGATGTGGGGTTCGGAGAGGTCGTTGGGCTCCTGGGCGCCAACGGTGCCGGGAAGACGACGACGATCCGAATGCTCGTCGGGCTGCTGGAACCTTCTGCCGGCGAGGCCATGCTCCTCGGTGTTCCACCGAGCCGGGAGTCCCAGAAGCGCCTTGGATACGTTCCCCAGGGCCTCGGCCTCTACAGCGACCTCACGGTATCTGAGAACCTCACCTTCACAGCGCAGGCATACGGTATCGAACCGGCTGCCCTGACGGGATCGCTCGCCGATTCGTCTCACCGGGCAGTGCGCGACCTCCCGCTCGGCCTCCAGCGACAGCTTGCGTTCGCTTCTGCCGTCCAACACACGCCGGAGGTTCTCATCCTCGACGAGCCGACATCGGGGGTGGGCCCGCTGGCCGCAGCACGCCTATGGGACCAGATCCGCCACGAGGCCGAACGAGGCGCGGGCGTGCTCGTCACGACACACTCGATGCAGGAGGCACGCCAGTGCGATCGCCTCGTGTTGCTCGCCGACGGGTTGGTCGTCGGCCGTGGTACGGAAGCGGACATCGTTGCGGGACTGATCGCGATCGAGGTCACGGCCGATTCGTGGAGCGATGCCTTCAACGCCCTCGCTACGAGCGGCGCCATCGTCACACTCAACGGCCGCTCCGTGCGGGTCATAGACCAGTCTCGCGACACCGTCGAACGAACGCTCCATAGTGCCGGCATCACAGCCACGGTCGAGACCGTGCCAGCCACGATCGACGAGCGTATGGCGTTCCTCGCAACGGCCGCGACCAACAACTGAGACTCCACCTCTCGTCCTGAGCAGCGGCCGCAGCAATCAGCTACAGACGGGCCTCAGATCGGATTAGACGTCAGAGTCGCTTGCGGTCAGGCTGCCTTCCATCCCGGCGGCGAAGTGGCCTTCGATCGCACAGATGACCTGATATTCACCCGCGGGCGGTGCTGTAAACGTGAATGTCTGTGAATCACCGGCTAGAACTTCCTCCTCCCAATAGACGAAGTCTGCGAGCAGTTCCTCTTCCGTCTCCGGCAGATCATCCTCGCTAGCGATCGTGACCCCCGGCTTGAGAATGACCCATTCGTGATCGATAGTGGACACATTCTCCATCGTGATCGTGATCTCTTCGCCAGCAGGAACCTCCCACGATGTCCCTTCGAACTTGAAACTCTCGAGTTTCACGTCGATGCTGTCCGACGCTCCCCCACCCGAACTCGAACACGCTGTTCCCACGACCGCCAGGACGATGACAATCAACGCAAATAGTGCACGTGACTTCATGTTTCCATCCCTTTCGCACTGTGGAGGCCGATCTCCGACCTCATGCAAAGCGTACGCGACGGGAACCGGGGATGCGGGGGAAGGTACTGCCCGGTTGATCGGGTCCATGTGCACCGATTCGGGTGGGCGGCAAGTAACGTGGAAGAAGCACAAGAAGGATGGGCGTGAGATCCTCTTTCGATGGCGAGCCGATCGAACCTGAGCTTGAGGAGTCTGAGCGGACCCCGGTTCAACAGCGACGCCGGCCGAGACTCTCCCGGTCGGTGATCTGGATTCTCGCCTCCATCGCTGCTGTCGGGGTGCTCGCCGGAGTGGGCTGGTTCCTTC
>JBDLIR010000033.1:0-10910 GCA_039714815.1 Actinomycetota bacterium
CGAAGCTATAACCAGGAACAACCCGACGATCCCCAGGACGAGGAGTCGGATCGGTGACCGATAGGCACGCATCAGGCAGTGACCCCGAAGTCGGCGGGCGTCGTGAGCGCGACGTAGTCGACGCCCTGGCGACGCATGGAGTGGGCAGTTACATTGTCGGATCGATCGACGAGTGCGATAGCCAGGACAACAACGACGAACGAGTCGTGGAGCACAGTGACGGCTTCGCTGAGAGCGCCACCCGTGGTGGTGGTGTCTTCGAGGACGACGACCCTCGCGCCCGGTCCGACGGGGCCGACGAGCCTACCGCCGGTGCCGTGGTCCTTCTCCTCCTTGCGGATCGAGAAGGCAGCGATGTCACGCCCCGCATCGGCTGCGGCGATCGCTGTGGCGACAGCGATCGGGTCTGCCCCCATCGTCATGCCGCCGACCGCGTCGATGCCCTCGGGGATGTGTTCGAGGATCGCTTCACCGACGAGGCGGGCGCCGATACCGGAAAACGTGGTCTGGCGGGCGTCCATATACCAGTCCGACGTCTCGCCTGAGCGCAGCGTGAACGGGCCATCGGTCCGCACGGAATGTGCAATGAGGTGGTCAACAAGGGCCTGGGTCTGTGGCGATCGCGTCACTGTGTCTCTCGGTCGTGTCCCGATACGGTAGCGAGGCAGTACCTCGTATTTGGTACTTGACAACACGGTTCGAAGAGCTCCCTCTGTCTCGTACCTCGATATCTCCCCGACTTCGTCAAGGGAGAGAAAAGCACGGATCCCCTTGCTTGGTGATGGCTGTCGGCTGATGGCTGAGAGCTGTTGGCTGTAATCTGATTGGATGGGACTTGCAGACTTCGTCCGAAAACTGCCAAAAGCCGAACTTCATGTGCACATCGAGGGAACGCTGGAGCCTGAGATGATGTTCACCCTCGCCAAACGCAATGGCATCGACATCCCCTATGCGTCCGTGGATGAGACCTCTACCGCGTACGACTTCACGAGCCTGCAATCCTTCCTCGACATCTACTACCAGGGTGCCGCCGTCCTCGTCACCGAACAGGACTTCTACGACCTCATGATCGCTTACCTCGAGCGTGCCCACACGGATGGCGTCGTCAGAGCGGAGATCTTCTTCGACCCGCAAACGCACACAGCAAGGGGCATCGGGTTCGACGTGTTCATGGGCGGGTTCACCCGGGCAATCGCGGATGCAGCCGACACATGGGGAATTTCGGCAGGGCTGATCATGTGTTTCCTGCGCCACCTGCCACCGGAAGAGGCTATTGAGACGTTGTACCAGGCCGAATCGTTCACGAAGGAACTGCTTGGCGTCGGCCTCGACTCCTCGGAGGTAGGGAACCCGCCAGAGTGGTTCACGGACGCGTACCAGATGGCTCGCGAAGCCGGTCTTCACACCGTGGCCCATGCCGGTGAAGAGGGGCCCCCGCAGTACATCACCAACGCCATCAAGGCGCTCGAGGTTGAGCGCATCGACCACGGTGTGCGATGCGAGGAGGACTCTGATCTCGTCGATAGGCTCGTTCGTGACCAGATCCCGCTCACGATGTGCCCGCTGTCGAACGTGCAACTCAGGGTGTTCGAGTCGATCGAGGACCACAACCTCAAACGCTTGCTCGACAGCGGTGTCAAAGTGACCGTGAACTCAGACGACCCGTCCTATTTCGGCGGCTACATCCTCGACAACTATCTCGCCGTGGCGAACGGACTCGGACTCACAAGAAGCGACCTCGTGACCCTCGCACGCAACTCCATCGAGGCTTCATTCCTCACGGACGAAGAGAAAGCCCCCTTCCTCGCCGAACTCGCAGAGGTCGTCGCAGCCAATTGATTTCTGGCGTCTGGCATCTGGCATCTGGCATCTGGCATCTGATTCTCACTCCCTCTCGAACACCTGGCCGAGGCCCGCCGGCGCTTCCGACCCGAGCAGGTTGCGCATTCGAGGGAACCGGTCTCCGAGCGTCTTGAACCAGTCTGAATAGACGAACACGAGGGCGAGGATCATCAAAGGGAACGGAGCAACGGGGAGCACCTGGGACACGCCGGGGAACACATCTTGGAGTTGGAACGCGAGCACTTGAAGCGCACCGAACAGGTACGCACCGAGAGCGACCCGCAGCGGATGCCAGCCACCGAATATCACCATGGCGAGGGCGATCCACCCGAGATTGAGCGTCAGGGTCTCCCGCCATCCGAGCTTCACGTCGAGCGAGTAGGCAGCGCCTGCGATGCCGACCATCGCACCGCCGAGAACCGTGTACCAGAAACGCAGTTTGTTGACCGCGATCCCTCGGGAGAACGCGGCCGCAGGTCGTTCGCCGACCCCCTGGATGTTGAGACCAGGGCGGGTTCGGTAGAAGAACCACCACGTGGCAGCGATCGTGAGGAAGCTGAAGTACACCACGAGATCCTGGTCGAACAGAACCTTGCCGAAGAACGGGACGTCCGACAGAAACGGTATCGGCAGGGAAGGAACCCTCGGGCCGCGCTCGCCGACGAAGGAGTCCCCGAGGAACGATGCAAGGTCGATGGCAAGCAGTGCGAGGACGAACCCGACGGCGATCTGGTTCAGCTTCAACCCGACACTCGAATAGGCGATGATCGCCGCGATCGCTGCCCCCACGAGAGCTGCAACGACGAACCCGACGAGGGCGTGCCCAACCCAGAACGCCACGGCGAACGCGGTCATCGCCGAGAGCCTGATGCTTCCCTCGAGCGATAGGTTGATGACGCCGGACTTCTCGGTGATCGTTTCGCCCATCGAGGCGATGATCAGGGGGGCAGCAGCAGCGATGATGGAATTCAGCGTGGCTTCCACCGCTACGGCTCCTTGCTGGGTGTCAGAGTCGTGCCGGCACGTTTGGCAGCCCAGCCGCCGGCGAACAGGACGAACAGGACGGTGATGCCCTGGAGAACGCCACCGAAAGCGGAATCGAGGCCGAGCCTGAGATCCAGTTGCGTGCTTCCGACCGAGATCGCCACGAAGAAGAAGGCGATAGGTGCGATGGCGACGGCGCTGAAACCCGCGAGGAGAACCACAAGGATGGCGAGGAACCCGTACCCACCGGACACCGCAGGCACGAGTTTGTGGTGGAAGGCCGTGGCCTGCACGGCTCCCGCAACACCTGCAAGCGCGCCACCGATGGCGAAGGCGCCGAGGATGTACCGGTTCGTCGGGATGCCCCTGAGATAGGAACTGTACGAGTTGGCGCCGACAGCCTTGAGCTTGAGTCCGAACAGTGTCCCGCGCAGCAGCAGCCACACCAGCACGACACTGACGAGGCCCAGCAGCACAGGCAGCACGGGCCATGAGACGCCGAATGCCTGGAACTCGGACATCCATGCCTCCTCACGGAAGATGTCCGTGCCGCTCGTCGACGCCACGCCAGCGCGTTTCCACGGACCGATAACGAGGTACGTCGCAAGCCCGGCAGCCACGAAGTCGAGGCCGAGACCGCCGAAGATCTCATGGACGTGCCCGTGCGTCTTGAGCACCCCGGCAAACAACGCCCAGATGGCGCCGCCGACAGCACCAGCAACGATGGTCGCGGGAACCACCACCCAAACGGGACCAGGGACCGACCGTGCGACCCACGAAGCGGCGATCGCGCCCATGATGACCTGCCCCTCGACACCGATGTTCCACAACCCGGCAGCGAACGTGATCACGAGTCCCGCTGCAGCGAGGACCAGTGGCGACCAGGCAAGAAGCGTGGCAGACAGTTTCGCCGGAGATCCGACAGAGCCCTCAACGAGCAGCCTGAGTGTTTCGAACGGAGGAGCGCCGACCGCAAGGAGCAGGAGAATGCCGACGGCGAGCGCCGCGAGGACTGCGACGAGCGTCGGTGTGAACCGCAGTGATCGTGTCACACCCTCTCCTTCCCACCGATCAGATACCCGAGTTCTTCACCATCGGTCTGTGATGCCTCCCTGATGGCGAACACCTCGCCTCCGAAGAACACGACGATCCTGTCGCTGTATCTCAGCAGCTCGTCGAGGTCGGCAGATGCAGAGATGATGGCGGTCCCTTGCTCCCGTCTCGAGAGCAGCCTCGTCCAGACGTACGCAGCCGACTCGACATCGAGACCCCGCGTCGGATGTTCGAGCAACAGCAGCTTCACTTCGTCCGGGATCATCGCAAGAAGCAGCCGTTGCTGGTTGCCCCCTGAGAGCTCCTCTGCGCTCGATTGCGGCTGGCCCTTGATCGAGAAGCCCTCGATCTCCTTTTGGGCCGTCTTCCTCGCTGCCTTCCAATCGACGAAGAAGCTCGTTTCCTCAGAGGCGAGCACAAGGTGTTCGGTGATCGAGATGCCCTGAACGAGCCCCTCTTCGAGACGACCCGCAGGCAGATAGTGAACACCGGCAGCGAGGTGGTCGCGATACGAGGCCTTCGTGAGGTCGACGCCCGCGAGTTCGAGTAGACCAGACGAGGGTTCGATAAGACCGGCGCATGCACGCAGCAACGTCCTCTGGCCGCTGCCTTCGAGACCGGCGAGCCCGATCACCTCTCCCGACCCAACCTCGAGGTTCAGTCCATCGATGTGGGTCGTGCCTTCGGCGAGGACGATGTCGGTCAGCCGGAGGATGGGAGGACCCACCGGAACGGCCTCGTGGTCCTGAACCACGAACACCCTCCCGAACATCTTCTCCACGAGGGTTTCTGCGGCGACCGGCATCTCTGCCCCGTACACGACCTTGCCCTGTCTGATGACGGTGACCGAGTCACAGAGGTCCTCGACTTCCTCGAGTTTGTGCGAGACGAACAGCACGATCAACCCGTTCTCAGCGAGCGCGCGCAACGTGTCGAAGAGCTGCAGACGCTGAGTTGCAGAGATACCCGTTGTTGGCTCGTCGAAGATGAGAACCTTCGCACCGAGCCACATCAGGCGAGTGATCGCGAGTTGCTGGCGTTCCCCGACGGTCAAACTCCCGGCAAGCCGAGACGGATCGAACTTAAACCCGAGTTCAGAACTCACGCGTTCCAGTTCTCTACGGGCCTCGTTGCGGTCGAGGCGGACAGATCCGGGGCTTCCGAGAGCGAAGTTATCGAGGACCGTCATCGGCAGGAACACGAGCGGGTCCTGGTGCAACATCCCGACCCCGGCGGTGATTGCATCGGCAGGCGAGGAGAGATCGAGCAACTCACCGTCGAGAACGACCTCACCCGCATCGGCGCCGTAGAACCCGGAGAGGATCTTCATCAGTGTCGACTTGCCGGCTCCGTTCTCACCCAGGATCCCGTGGAGAGACCCTTCCTCCACGGTGAACGAGATACCATCGTTCGCTCGGACGGGACCGAAGTGTTTGTAAATGTCCCGGATCTCGAGGCTCATGATCGCAGGCTACCGGTGACGCCGAGCGTTGCCGTTGGCTGCGATCGGTTCACGGTCCACAGGCGGGAGGTTCACGGTTCACTGGGTATGTCGTGATGTGCGTGCCGTACGAAATGCGTGTACCGGTTAGCCTGCCTGCATGGCCGAGAACCCATCTGGACCTGCTGCGTTCATCGACGAGGCTCTGGCGCACTACGACCTTGATGTTGCCGACTTCACTGAGGTCCGTGTCACCAACAACGCGGTGTTTCGCCTGCACACGCCGGCAAGCGATTATGCGCTGCGGATCCATCGGCCGGACTATCGACGGCCACAGCACATCCGGTCGGAACTCACCTACGTAGCAGCCCTTGCCGAAGCCTCCGACGTGATCGTGCCTTGTCCGGTCAGAACGCAGAGTGGCGACGTCATGGCCTCCGTCGAGGTGCGCGGCCAGGTCCGTTGCGCGAGCGTGGTGACCTGGTTGGAAGGAGCGGTTCGCCGCCCTGGACGCGGGGCCGGTCGAGAGACACTCTTCCGAATCGGGCAGGCGCTGGGCCGCATCCACGAGTTCTCGGAAACGTTCGCTCCACCCGACCACTTCGATCTGCCCACGTGGGACATCGCCACCCTGTTCAGCTCTGAAGGACTGGGCTTGATCGAGACCACGTCGCAGCGACGCCTGGTCGATCAACTCGTACAGCGAATCGGAGATTTCTTCGCTGAACTGACTCGCACACCCGCGACCTACGGTGTGCTACATCACGACTTCATCCTGCTCAACTGTCTCCACTCCGGCCGCCAGACCTCGGTGATCGACTTCGACGACAGCGGATGGGGCTTCTACGTCCAGGATCTCGGCGGCCTGCTCGGCAACCTCAAGGACTACAGCAACTACCGGACACTCCGGAGATGGTTCACCGATGGCTACGAGTCGGTGCGGCCCCTACCCTCGCCAGATGAGCGGGACCTAGAGCTAATGATCGCGCTCCGGCACGGCGCGAGCGTCCTGTGGCTACTCGAGCGGCGTGCTGCAGGCGCCATGCCGGTAGATCTGTTCGAGCGGAACATGACCTATCGCATCGAAGAGATCGAGTCCTCCCTCGCTGAGCTGACCCACTGACACAGCTCCTTCACGAGTCTTGGTTCCGGACCATCTGATAGAACTGCCCGAGACTCTCAGCACCAAGCCGGCTCATCCGCTGGTAGACCGTCTGATTGGAAGGGCTGGTCTCGGCGGCGAATGTCTCGTGACCCCATTGCGATGCCGCCAGCAGTGCCCGTCTCAGCAACGCTCCGGCGATCGTGGTGGTGCGGTACTGAGGTATCACGCCGATCAGGCCGAAACGGGGACCTGTCGGATTGCGCCATATCCGCACCAACCCCACGGGCTCGCCGGTGCGGTCGTCGACGGCCACCAGATACGCCGACGGGTCGAAGGGAGGCGACTCGGCGAGCTCATCATGGAACCACGCACGGTCACCCTGCCATCCATCGGTACCCAAAGTGTCCTGCCGGAGCGTGTTGTCGAGGACGAACAGCTGGTCCTCATCGACGGCATCGGCCGGGAGAATGCTCAGTCCAGATGGAACCCATGCACGCCGTAGCCACGCCAACGCCTCGTCAAAGCGAACACGAAACCCCTCCTCGACCAGCTCGATATCGAAGCCGGCTGACCGCAACGTATCAACCAACTCAGGGTCTCCTGCGTCGGCGAAGGTATACACCCGCTGCCGGAGGGCGCCTACCACAACATCGGTGAGAAGCGAATAGGCGGCACGACCCGAACCGACGAAGTACAAGAACGTGCGGTCATCAGGACGCCTCCACGTACTGACCGCCGCCACCACCTCACCCTCATGCACAGCAATCCACCGTTGCAGCGGCTGACTCTGACGCTCATCACGCGCCCGAAGCTCAGCGGCCGCCACGTCGTACACACCGGCCGCTAACTCGTACTGATCGGTGAACCGCACAACCTCCACCACGCGAGCGTACCAGGAACGCTCATCGCCGCCGCTCCGTGTCCACCGCGTCCTGAATCCGTCGCGGACACACGTCACATGATCCACGGAGGCACTGGAGTTGACACCATCGATGAAAGCCGAAAGCATCCTCCTAGTGTTTTCGGCCGAGGTCAACAGGTCGACGAAACCCGCCATGTCTCCAAGAGTCAACCGTGAACTGTGAACTCCGCGGGAATGGGGAGGCTCTCACGAACCTCCCCATTTCCGGTTCTCGTGCGTCTTGGCGTCAGGAAGAGCTTGCGCCCTCCATGCCTTCGAGAAGCTGCTTCATGTACCAGAGTTGAACGTCGGATCCTACTTCGCCATCGGCGAGGAAGGGAGAGCCGTCCTGGTAGTTGAGCGGCCCGACGAACCCGTTGATCGAACCATCTGCAAGCCCAGCGATGTACGTGTCGAGGACACCCGCATCGTCGGCAGCAAGACCATCACCAGGGAGCCAGCCGATCATCGACGTATCCAGGTTGTTGATATCAGCCCAATCCGGACCAGCCCACTCGAAGCTCCCCACGTACGAACCGTCGATAGCAGAGCTCACAACATCCAGATAGGACGGTCCCCAGTTGAAGTACATAACACCGAGACATGCCTCGGGCGCCTCCGAACATGCACCGATGAAGTCGTACGGGATAGCCCTCACCGCTTCATCCGCCGCAGCCCGCTGTCCTGCAACAACGAGAGCCTCTGTGGTATCGATACCCGAGACAACCACGTCTGCGCCACCGTCGAAGAAGGCGTTCGTGACCTCGGTCGGGTCAAGCGTCACTCCTGGAATGTTGAACCAGAAGCCGATCCAGTTCACCTCGAAGCTCAGGTCGGCGAGGTCGTTGCCCGCGTCCGCCCAGCACTGCTGAGCACCGAGGTACACCGAATTCGCAAGCCTGCGGGTTTCGTCGTTGATGAGCGGTCCGAGGTAAGCGATCTTTCCTGTCTCAGACGTGAGCGCTGCCGCACAACCTGCGATCTGCTTCCCGTAGTACATCCGGCCCATGATGTTGCCGAGGTTCGATAGGTCTGCCCTGTAAGCCTCACCTTCAGACCAGGCGCTATCACCAGACGACCAGATCATGGGCACATCGGGATGCGCTTCAGCCGCTGCCTCGATGCCGTCCCTCATGTCGTCGGAGGTCGCGAAGATCATCTGAGCGCCCTGCTCGATCATGTCGTCGACGACCTGCTCAACGGACGTCTCCGGCCTGTCCGAGGGGTTGACCGTGTCGAGCGAGATCATCGTTGCACCGGTCATCTCTTCAACGTACTTGCCTGCCTCGAAATGCGCCTGGGACCAGCCCCGGTCGTTCTCGGGTCCGACGAGGATCATCCCGAAGGTGAAGTCCTCGCCCGAAACCGGTGCCATCGTTGTTGCAGCCGTGTCTCCACCAGCGACTGTCGTGGTCGTTACGTCGTCGCCCGAACTGGAACACGCTGCTGCAACAAGTGCCAGCACCGCGATTAGCACGAGCAAACGAATGGAACGTCTGCCTCTCGCCATCTGTGTCTCCTTCGTACTTTGGAATGTCCTATCACGCGGGTTCGATCCCGCGTGCCCGGCACCGTGCGCCAGTACTCAAAGGATAGAACTGGATCACCACCCACACCAGACGATTCGGATTCCGCTCTCGTCTGGGCAGGAGGTCGGGAACACCTCATCGCTAACCTGCCAGAAATGGATATCGTTTTCGTGCGCCACGGACAGCCTCAATGGGCAGTCGATCGCCTCACCCAGCCAGACCCGTACCTCACCGACAGGGGCAAACTGCAAGCTCGCCTCGCCGCTGACCGGCTTGCTTCCGATCGAAAGCCTTCGACCGAACTGATCGTGTCGCCGGCTCTTCGCTCACAACAAACCGCCGCACCTATCGCCGAGGCGACAGGACTCCCACCATTGACTGTCGACGATCTCGTCGAGGTCAAGCTGCCGAACTGGGAAGGAGTCACGGAGGAGGCCGTCATCGAGATCTTCAAGGACTCGAAGGGTCGCTCACCGAACGAGTGGTGGGACGGCCTCGAAGGGGGCGAGTCGTTCCGCACCTTCCACAACCGGGTAACCGGCGCACTCGACCAGTTACTTGCCGAGCGAGGCGTCGTTCGGGACGAGGAAGACCCCCAACTGTGGCGCGTCATCGAGGATCCCGGACGAATCGTGGTCGTCGCCCACGGCGGCACCAACTCGGTGTGCCTCACCCACCTACTCGGTATCCCCCCTGCACCGTGGGAATGGGAGAAGTTCGTTCTGTTCCACGCGTCGTTCGCACGAGTGAAGTTCATTCCGCTCGCCGGAGCCTGCGTGCCAAGCCTGCGTACCTTCAATGACCAGGACCACATTCCGATGGATGTGAGGTCGAGGTAGGGCGCTCAGCCGTGAGCTGTGAGCTGTGAGCTGTCGACTACTTTCCGTATCGGCGCTCACGACGGGTGAAGTCACGCATGGCGCGGAGAAAGTCGACGCGCCGGAACGCCGGCCAGTAGACATCGACGAACGAGTACTCGGCATATGCGGCCTGCCAGAGCAGGAATCCTGACAGACGTGCCTCACCCGAGGTACGCAGGACGAGATCGGGGTCGGGGAGGTCTGAGGCGTACATCCGTGCCGACATAGCGTCCCTGTCGATGTGCTCACCCATCGACTCGGCGTCGACCCCATCGGCGGCGAGGTTGTTGACGAGATCTTTGACGGCGTCGACGATCTCCTGTCTTCCTCCGTAAGCGAGAGCGATCGTGACCCGTCGTGGGCCTGCCGAACATCGTTCCTCGAGATGCTTGGCCGCCTCAACGAGGTCCGCTGGCAGGAGGTCGAGACTGCCGATGAACTTGACCTTGACCCCAACACCGGCAGATGACTTCGGGATACGCTCGAACAGGTCGATCAGCACGCTGTAGTACGGGGCCAACTCATCATCGGACCGCTGCAGGTTCTCTGTTGAGAGCAGCCAGCACGTGACCGCAGGGATCTCGAGTTCCGATGTCCATTCGAGGAACTCCTCGAACTTCGCCATGCCGACCCTGTACGACGCTTCGTAGTCTGGAAGGCCTTCGGCTCTGGCGTATCGGCGGTGCCCGTCATGGATCACCCCGATGTGCCGCGGCAAGGCGTCACGGTTGAGATGCGACAGCAGTCTCTCTTCGTACACGCGATATAGAGGGCGCACGGCTCGCTGTTTCAGGGACACACCTGTCTCCGATGGATCGGCTGGTTTGACGACTGCCCCAAGCCTAGGCGCCCGCGCAATCAACGGACGTGTGTGTAGAGGTGCATTCGTGTACGCTTGCCTGCGTATGGCTGATCAGCGGTGGACCCTTGGCAAGATGCAGAACCCGGTGCGCGGGTTCCTTCATGGCACCTCCGCGATCGTGGCCGTGTTCGGAACGGTCTTCCTCGCCCTGAGCTCTCCCGATTGGGGCATCCGGACCGGAGCCATCGTCTTTGGCCTCGCCATGGTGGCGCTCTACGGAACAAGTTCGCTCTATCACGCTGTCCCGTGGCGAGTCGAGTGGAAACAGAGGATGCAACGACTCGACCACTCGATGATCCTCGTGCTCATCGCCGGCACCTACACGCCGGTCGC
>JBDLIR010000034.1:0-10780 GCA_039714815.1 Actinomycetota bacterium
AGCCAGCTCGGAGCTGTTCCGACTGACGAGCGAAGCTGAAGTCATGGACCTGGTCGCATTCCACAACACCGGTGCGGGCCAGATCCCTGGCCTCATCGTCATGAGTCTCAATGACACCGGTGCGAGCGAGATCGACCCGGTCTACGACAGCATCGTGACGCTGTTCAATGCTTCGGATGAGCCGCAGATCTTCACGATCAGTGAACTCGCGGGTCAGGCGTTCGATCTGCATCCGATCCTCGCGAACTCGAATGACATCGTGGTCAGGTCAGCGACCTATGACAAGGTGTCGGGAACGTTCGTCGTCCCTGCGAGAACCACAGCGGTGTTCACCAATGACGTGACACCGCCCGTCGTCACCGCGGATACCGTGTTCGATCACGGCGGAACCGAGGTCGCCTGGTTCACCATGAGCTACTCATGCAGCGACGCCGATCCCGACACGACCACCGTCGCCGACATCAACGGCGTCACGGTCGTGGACGGACAATTGGTGCGTTTGATCCATCATCCGAACCGAACCGACAGCGTCCAGCACGAGAACAGACTCGACATCTACGGACAGGATTTCCTGCTCACGGTCACGTGCACGGACTCGTCAGGCAACGCAACTACGGTGGAGGTGGTGCCTGAGTTCCCCTAGGGAACTGAGCTATCAGCTGTCAGCTTTCAGCTGTCAGCCCGGTGCCTTGACGGACGCGCCTGATTTCCACACGTGGGTGACGCGCTGCGGGTTGCCCCAGCCGGTGTTGTCCTCCAGCGGGTTGAAGTCGACGGCGATCACATCAGCGTCGTAGCCCTCTCGGAGTTGGCCCGATCGTGGCGCCTGGGGCCCGAGCGTCTCCGGGCCGTTTGCGGTCGCCGCCTCGATCGCTTCGAGTGCGGTCATGCCTGCGTCCTGGAGCAGTTTGATCTCGAGCGAGTTCTGCCCGTACATGTCGCCGCTCATGAAGATGTCCGTGCCCATCGCGATCGTGAGTCCCTTCGCCACAGCGATCTTCATCGCCGCTGCATGTGCATCGGCGACGATCAGGCCCTTCTTGTACGCATAGGCAGGAAGGCTGTCCTCCATGTGCAGCAACTGGTCGACCACGAACCTTGTCGGAACGAAGATGGCACCCGTTTCGAGCATGAGGTCGGCAGCCTCTTCATCTATGAAAGAACCATGCTCGATCGTCTGCACACCGGCATGAAGCGCAGCCATGATCCCCGGTTTCCCGTGGCAATGGGCACCGACGAAACGTTCGGCGCGTCCCGCTTCTTCGACGATCGCCACAAGCTCTTCATGGGAGAACTGCTGATGGATGGGGTGGTCGACCTCGGACATCACACCACCGGATGCGCAGATCTTGATGACTCTTGCGTTGCGTCTCAGCTGGAGGCGCACAGCCTTCGTGACCTCGGGCACCCCGTCGCACAGTTCACCGAGGTGATCGATCGAGTGGAGCGCATCGAGCGAGACGCTGTGAATGTCGGCGTGACCGCCTGTGGTCGAAAGGATCTTGCCCGCGCCGTACACCGTTGGACCTGACACTTGTCCTGCTGCGATTGCAGGCTCGATATCGAGACCGATGCCACCCATCTCCCGTGCGGAGGTCACCCCACCCATCAGCGTGCGATGGAGATCGCCGACTGCCCGCGCCGCCATACGCGCCGGCGGTTCTGTGACGTAGTTCTCGAGGTCGGGCTCGGCGAGACCGACGAAGTGGGCGTGACACTCCCACAGGCCCGGCATGGCGACCGGGACGGCGGTGACCTCAGCACCGGGGGTTTCGGGTGCGCCGTCGGCTGGGCCTGCGTACGCGATCTTCTCACCCTCAAGGATCACCGTGCCGTTCGGTACAGGCTCTCCTCGCCCCGGTATGAGTAGATCAGCTTCGATACGAACGGTCATGGCAGGCTCCCTGATAGGACGGGCTAAATGTACACGAATCAGATGTGGTTCCCTCCCTCAGCTTGCTGGGGGAGGTGGCCGAGCGGCAGCGAGGTCGGAGGGGGAGACCATGATGGTCCACTCAGCTTGCGCGCGGGCTGAGTGGTACGACTCGGTTTCCCCCTCTGTCTCGTTCCTCGACATCTCCCCCGCGAAGGCCGGGGGAGAGAACGCTGTGTTCTGTTCTCTTCTGCTGATGGCTGATGGCTGATGGCTGACAGCTGACGGCTCTCGTTCTCCTACACTTGCAGAACTCCAGAGTCCCCACGAATGAAGGCCACGATGAACCCCACGTATCAACCCGAAGAGGTCGAAGAACGCTGGTATCGCATGTGGGAGGAGTCGGGGGCCTTCCGTCCTGAGGTCAACCCGGGGGGCGAGCCGTATTGCATCGTCATCCCGCCTCCGAATGTCACAGGTGTGTTACACACTGGTCACGCGCTCGACCTGGCAATGCAGGACATCCTCATCCGCCGCAAGCGCATGCAGGGGTACGCAGCACTGTGGGTGCCAGGCATGGACCATGCAGGGATCGCAACCCAGAACGTCGTTGAACGTGAGCTCCGCACCGAGGGGATGACACGCCACGACCTCGGGCGGGATGCGTTCGTGGAGCAGGTGTGGGCGTGGAAGGCGAAATCGGGGAACACGATCGCCAAACAGATGCGGACACTCGGATACTCGACCGACTGGTCCCGCGAGCGCTTCACGTTCGACGAGGGCCTGAGTGCAGCGGTCCGCAAGGTCTTCGTGACCCTGTACGAGGAAGGCCTCATGTACAGGGCCAACCGGATCATCAACTGGTGTCCGCGATGCCACACGGCTCTTTCAGAGATCGAGGTCGACCATGAGGACGACCCTGGCGAGTTGACGCACATCAAGTACCCGTTCACCGACGGTTCCGGCTACATCACGGTTGCTACGACCCGTCCCGAGACGATGCTCGGCGACGCGGCGGTCGCGGTGCACCCGGACGACGAGCGGTACGCGGACGCGATCGGCAAGACGCTGCTGCTGCCCATCCTCAACCGTGAGATCCCGGTGGTCGCTGACGACGGCGTGGAACTCGGTTTCGGCACAGGTGCCGTCAAGGTCACACCGGCGCACGACCCGCTCGACTTCGAGATCGGGCAACGGCATGACCTCGAACAGATCATCGTCATCGACACGGAGGCATTGATCACCCAGGCCGGCGGTCCCTACTTCGGTATGGACCGTTTCGAGGCTCGCGAAGCGGTGCGTTCGAAGCTGCGGGAGCTCAACCTCATCGATAAGATCGAAGAGCATCCCCATTCGGTCGGCCACTGCTCGCGATGCCACACCGTTATCGAACCGTTGCTCTCACTCCAGTGGTTCGTCGGTGTGCAGGATCTTGTCGGACCGGCGATCGACGCCGTGCGCGCCGGTGATACCACGTTCCACCCTCGCCGTTGGGAGAACAGCTACTTCTCGTGGATGGAGAACCTGAGGGACTGGTGCGTGAGCCGCCAGCTGTGGTGGGGACACCGGATCCCCGCCTGGTACTGCGACGAATGTGACGAGACCATCGTCTCGATCGACGATCCGACGGAGTGCTCCTGCGGGTCCACGGACCTCCATCAGGACGAAGACGTCCTCGACACCTGGTTCTCGTCAGGCCTGTGGCCGTTCTCCACACTCGGATGGCCAGACGAGACCGACGACCTCGCGAAGTTCTACCCGACCAGCGTGCTCGTTACCGGGTACGACATCATCTTCTTCTGGGTGGCCCGCATGATGATGATGGGCACGCACTTCACAGAGAAGGCCCCGTTCCCCGACATCCTCATCCACGGGATGGTGCGCGACGGCGAGGGCAAGAAGATGTCCAAGTCGTCGGGCAACGCCCTCGACCCGCTCGAACTGGTGGATGAGTACGGCGCGGACTCACTCCGCCTCGCCTTGATCCAGGCGGCAGCCCCGGGCCACGATATCCCACTGAGCGTCGATGCGATCGATGCAGCGAAGCGTTTCGGCAACAAACTCTGGAATGCCGTCCGGTTCGTTGTCGAGTTCATGGACGTCTCTGATGTCCCGTCAAATGGCGGATATCCGTCCGATCCGGGCCCGGAGGACGAGTGGGTCCTTGCGAGGTTGAGCGAAACCGCGAGCGAGGTCGACCGGTTGCTCGATGAGTACAGGCTCTCTGACGCGTTTGGCGTGCTGTACAACTTTGCGTGGTCTGAAGTCTTCGACTGGTATCTCGAGATGGCGAAGTCTGTGGACGAGGGCGACAAGGAACGTCACGAAGCCATGCGAGCGACGCTCGGTGCCGTCACACGCGACGTGCTCAAGATGTTCCACCCTGTGATGCCCTTCGTGACAGAGGAACTGTGGTCACATCTCGGCGACGGTTCCACGCTCCTCATCACGGCACCATGGCCGGAGGTCCCTTCCTTCGATGCCCCGCCTGAGATGGCGTCGCTCCAGGGCATCGTCTCTGGGATCAGACAGTTCCGCTCCCAGCACCAGATCGCACGCAAGACAGAGATGCCTGTGATCGTGGCTCTCCACGGTGCGGACGCACTCCCACCGTGGTGGTTCACACAGGTGGCCTCCCTGACAGCGGCATCGCCGTACAGCGGTCAACGGCCGGAGCCGGTGGCCGGGCACACCCGTCTGTCATCTGACGGCGTCGAGGCGTACATCGCCCTCGACGGCCTCGTCGACGTTGATGCGGAGCGACCGCGCATCATCAAGGCCATCGCCGAACTCGAAGCATCGATCACCCGATCCCGAACCAAGCTCGACAATCCGAACTTCCGCGACCGTGCACCTGCTGAGGTGGTCGCACAGGAGGAAGAACGGTTGGACGCCCAGGTGATCGAACTCGACAAGCAGCGAGGCCAACTCGCGGAGCTCGGCTGACCCGTGCCAGATATCGCAACACCCATCATCAAGAACAGGGACGACGCCGAGGCGTTTCTCGACGAACGTATCGGCCGTGGGGTCCACCCCGGTCTCGAGCGGATCACCGGTCTGCTGGAATTCATGGGAGACCCGCAGACGACCTACCCGAGCATCCATATCGCCGGCACCAACGGCAAAACGACGGTGTCGAGAATGGTCCAACAGATCCTCGGTTCCCATGGGCTTGCCACCGGTGGTTTCACTTCGCCGCATCTCGAACGGATCGAGGAACGGTTCTCCATCCATGGTGTTGTGCTGGATTCTCACGATTTCGTCGACGCTGTGCGCGACATGTCGTGGTTCGTTACCGGGTACGAGGAGGCATCGGGTCACCTGATCACGTACTTCGAGGTGACGGCGGCTCTTGCGTTCTCCGTCTTTGCAACGGCGGCCGTCGATGTGGCGGTTGTCGAGGTGGGCCTGGGCGGCAGACTCGACGCCACGAACGCACTGGACGGAACCGTATCGGTGATCACCGGCATCGACATCGATCACACGGAGTTCCTCGGCAGGACGATCGCCGAGATCGCACGGGAGAAGGCTGACATCGTCCCCGACGACGGGATCCTCGTAACGGGCGTCCTCCCGAACGAGGCGGTCGACGTTGTCGCCCGCCTCACGGACGAACGATCCGTGAACTGGATTCGTTCCGGGCAGGATTTCGAAGTCGTATCCGCAAACCTCGGTGTGGGGGGATGGCAGGCATCGATCCGCGGCGTGTTCCGCGAGTACGACGACCTGTTCCTGCCCCTCCACGGAAGACATCAGGTGGACAACCTCGCAACGGCCATCGCATCAGCCGAGATGTTCACCGGGCGCGCACTCGACCCTGATCTGCTTCAGTTGGCCGTGGCTGCGACGTCGGCTCCGGGGAGACTCGAGGTCGTGGGCCACAGGCCGGTCGTCATACTTGACGGTTCGCACAATGCCCAGGGCGTCGGCGGTCTTGCCGAAACGCTGCGCAACGAGTTCCCTCCAATGGCGTGGCAGCTCGTGATCGGTGTCAAGGGTGAGCGATCGGTCGCCGAGGTCGTGACGCCGCTGATCGGTCTCGTCGGCCACGTGCACGCAGTTGCCGTTCACGACCCGACGACCCACGATGCCGCCGAGGTCGCCAGCGAGGCAGCCCGAACGCTCGGTGTCCCCGGGGATTCCTATGGAACCGTCACGCAGGCGATCGATGCAGCGACCGTTGCCGCGGGCGCCGATGGCGGCGTTGTCGTCGCAGGTTCTCTCTATCTCGTCGGTGAGGCGCGCTCTGGCATAGAGAGACCCGACGACCGCATGGCCGAGGCCCACCTCCGGTTCTCAGCCGAAGTGGCGCTGGATGACGAGGACGAGGCACCGGAACCTGTCGATCTGCAGGACGAATGAACCGCAACGCGGTAGCCTTACGCCACACGTAGCGACGTTCAATCGCGAGTTTTTCCCCCAGGAGATCTTTGAAATGTCTGTAGAGAACACGTTCGTCATGGTCAAGCCCGATGGTGTGGCCAGAGGCCTCGTTGGTGAGGTCATCTCACGATTCGAGAACAAGGGCCTCGACCTCGTCCAGATGCGAATGCTGACGATCGATAGCGAACTCGCTGGCCGTCACTACGCCGAGCACACGGAGAAGCCGTTCTTCGGTGAACTCGTCGACTTCATCATTTCCGGGCCGGTCGTGGCAATGGAGTGGTCCGGCGAGTCCGCGGTGTCCGTTTCCAGGACGCTGATGGGTGGCACGAACCCTGCCGAGGCGGCACCTGGCACCATCCGCGGTGACCTCGCCACAGTGATCACCAACAACATCGTCCACGGTTCAGACTCACTCGAGAGCGCCGAGCGCGAACTCGGCATCTTCTTTGGGTAATCAACTCGACCGGTTGCGGAGCAAGCGGTTACACTTGCGTCGAGTCAATCGGGAATCCCTTCGATGAAAAACTTCCTTTCATTCGCCGGTCGTGACATGGCGATCGATCTCGGCACCGCCAACACGCTCGTGTTCGTTCGCGGCCAAGGGATCGTACTCAACGAACCCTCGGTCGTTGCGATCAATACGCGCGACAACAAACCGCTCGAGGTTGGGACCGCCGCGAAGAGAATGATCGGCAGGACCCCTTCGTACATCCAGGCTATCCGCCCTCTCAGAGACGGTGTCATCGCCGACTTCGATGTGACAGAGAAGATGCTCCGCTACTTCATCGACAAGGTACACACCGGGCGATTCGCTGCACGGCCCCGCATGGTGATCTGCGTACCCTCAGGGATCACCGCGGTCGAACGTCGAGCCGTTGAGGAAGCCGCCTACCACGCAGGCGCCCGCAGGGCGTACACGATCGAAGAGCCGATGGCTGCTGCGATCGGCGTCGGTCTCCCCGTACACGAACCAACGGGATCGATGGTCGTCGACATCGGGGGTGGAACGACCGAGGTGGCTGTCATCTCGCTGGGTGGAATCGTCGTGTCGAAGTCGATCCGCATCGGCGGGGACGAACTCGACGATTCCGTCATCCAGTGGGTCAAGAAGGAGTACAGCTTGATGCTCGGAGAGCGGACGGCTGAGCAGGTGAAGATGGCGATCGGTTCCGCATGGCCCTACTCCGACGAACCTGCAGCCGAGGTTCGAGGGCGAGACCTCATCTCAGGTCTTCCCAAGACGATCGTGCTTTCGAGCGCAGAGATGCGAGAAGCGATAGAAGAGCCGGTCGAAGCGATCGTCGACGCGGTGAAGTACACCCTCGACAAGACACCCCCTGAGCTATCTGCTGACATCATGGAACGTGGCATCATCCTGACCGGTGGCGGCGCATATCTCAAAGGACTCGACGTGCGGCTCGCACATGAGACAGGTATGCCGATCGTCACTGCCGATCGTCCGCTGCACAGCGTGGTCCTTGGCTCCGGGGCCTGTCTGGAAGAATTCGACATTCTCCATGTTGTGCTGCAATCCTCCGGCCGCGCCTAGTCAGGCGCACCTCTCCCGACCGTGATCCCCTCATCAGGACGGCGTTTCGACCGACCGATGATGCTGTTACTCGCGCTCGTGATCCTTGGCTTCATCATCGCCACGTTCGACGTACGGTCGGAGAGTGACGGTGTCACGAACGTCATGCGTGAGGGAACCCAGTCCGTGCTCACGCCGTTTCAGAAGGGAGTGGATTGGGTGGTGACCCCCTTGGTCGGATTCATAGATGGCGTTTCGAACATCGCTGGCTTGCGCGACGAGAACGAGCGTCTCCATGCGCAACTCAACGAAGCCGAGGCCCAACTGCGTGAGATCAACGCGCTCGAGGAGAAGGTCGCTCAACTCGAGTTGATCAACGGATTGGAGGTCGCCGACGACCTGATCACGGTGACCGCACGCATCTACGCGTCCGGTACGTCGGCGTTCGACAATGTCCGCTACATAGACAAAGGTGCCAAGGACGGCATCATTGCGGGCCAGGCAGTTGTTGATGAAGATGGCCTCGTCGGCAGGGTGGACCTTGTGAGTGCCAACGATGCGCGTATCCGGTTGATCACCGATCCGCTTGTGTCTGCCGGTGTTCGCGTACGCTCCACCAACGAGACAGGGATCGTTTCTGGCCGCGGGGACGGCCCATTGCGTCTCGAGATGTTCAGGCCGCTGAGCCCCGTGTACGAGGGCGCCCTCGTTGTGACCGACGGCAGCAGGTTCCCTCCGGGCATCGTTGTGGGACTCGTCGACAGCACCGCTGATGCCGAGGTGGGTTTCGTGCTGCGCGCTGATGTCAACCCGGCAGCCAGCCTCTCGCAGATCGATTTCGTGAAGGTGGTCGTTGGCTGGTCACCAATCGACGCCGCGATCGAGGATGGCGAGGAGTCGACGACCACGACGACAGATGGCTCGACCACGACAACGGATGGGTCGACCACGACGACGGATGGGTCGACCACGACCACGGCAGGGGAGGACGAGGGATGAGTCGTTCCCGCGTCGTCACGTCGCTACTCGCTGTCGTTGTCATGATCGTGATACAGACGACCGTGTTCGGGGCCGGTGGGATCCAGCCGCTCGGAGTGGCCCCTGCGCTGGTGACACTTGTGGTGATCCTCGTAGCGAACTTCATCGAGATCGAGTACCACCTTCTACTCGGCTTCACCGCAGGCATACTGATCGACCTCGTTGGATCCGGAACGCTCGGGTTGTGGGCCATGACGCTCACGATCGTCGCGTACGCGGCGTCGCGCCTGTCAACGCAGTTGACGCACAACGCCATGGCGATGGGTGGCGTCGTGTTCGGCCTCACCGTTGCTGGACAGATCGTATTCGTGCTGATGAGCACGATCTTTGGTCAGAACACGATCGCTGAGCCGCAGTTGCTGCAGAAGATCTTCCTCCCTGCGGTGTGGAATCTCGCTCTTGCGTATCCGACGATGTGGCTGCTCAAGCTCGTGTTCAAGCCAACCGAGCGGGGGTGGGCGATATGACGAGTCCCCTGCGCATCGGAGTCCTCGGACTTGTGATGATCGGCCTCTTTGGGATCCTGGGAATCAGGCTCTGGACGATGCAGGTCACCGAGGCACACGCATACGATGAGCGCGCCGAGGACAACCAGGTAAGAGTCGTGTTCACGCCCGCGCCTCGTGGCGATATCGTGGATTCCAAGGGGGTCAAGCTCGCCGGTACGCGCTCTGCTCTTGCGGCCGTGATCGACCTTGCCCTCATCGAAGAAGACGAACGCGGGCCCCTGTCACAGAACCTTGCGGCGTTCCTCGATGAACCAGCCTCCGAAATCGAGGAGCTGCTCTCGGCGACGAATCGCGGCAGCCAGATCCCCGTTGCAACCGACCTCACCGATGCCCAGGCGGTCTTTCTCCTCGAACACCGCGAGACGTTCCCTGGCGTCAACATCATCCCTCAACCTGTCCGTACCTATCCCCAGGGTGAGGTAGGTGCGCATGTGATCGGCTATATCGGCAAGCCGACCGAGCAGGATCTCGAGGAACGCGACGATATCAACGGAGAGGACCTCCTTGGAAGAGCCGGTGTCGAGAGCACCTACGACGAGATACTCCAGGGCACGCCGGGTATCGTCGAATACAAGGTCGATGCAAAGCGCAAGGTGCTGTCCCTCGAGAACGAAGTCCCCCCCGCCGCGGGAGGGAGCCTGATCCTCACCATCGATTCAGAGGTCCAGGCCCAGCTTCAGACCTCGCTCAAGAACGGATTGATGCAGGCCCGCAGAGTCGAGATGGAAGAACGCCGCCTCGCCGTGCAGGAGCTATCGCGTAGGCAGCGCGTCGCCGAAGCACTCGAGGAAGCGCGAGCCGATGCTCGTGAGAAGGCGCTCGAGGAGAAGGCCGCGATCGATGCCGCAGCCGCTGCAGGCGAAACGACGACCACGACGAAGACAGAGGACGGTGAGAGGCGCGTCGGCCCTGTCGAAGTTGATGAAGCGGAGGTTCTCGCTTCGCTGTATACGGGACTGCCCATCGATGCGGACGGCATCTGTGTCCCTGTGCAACGCGTCACGATTCCGCTCGGTGGCTCTGCGACGATCACAGGGATCGAGCCACGCCTCGCCCGGTACGTTTCCGTTGCGAAATCCAACGGGGAACTCGTGGCAGATCTGATCGTCGAGGGAGAGTCATACCGCGTGAGGGACCGTGACGCGTTCGCGGGGACGCTTCGGGTTCTCGAGGTCTCCGATGACCAGGTGATATTGAATCACAGTGACGCCTGGTGTCCTGTTCGGACGATCGGCGTCGTGCAGAATCCGAACGATGGTTCGGTCGTTGCGATGAGTTCGTATCCGGCGTTTGATCCTTCGGCTTTCGTTGACGGGTTGAGTGTCGAGCAGTGGGAATCGCTTGGAACCGTGTCTGCGTTCACCAACTTCGCTGTGCAGGGCCAGTACGCCCCGGCATCGACGTTCAAGACGGTCCCGTACGTGCTGGCGCTCGAGGAGGATTACT
>JBDLIR010000035.1:0-10574 GCA_039714815.1 Actinomycetota bacterium
AGGCTCGGCACCTACGACATGGACCGCCTCGACCAGTGGCTGAACGACTCCGGGGAGAACTTCGAGTACTGGGCCCATGCGGCTGCCGTTCTCCCCATCGACCGATATCCACTGTGGCGGTGGAAGATGCAGACCATGAAGCCGTGGCGGCGTGCCGAGGAACTTCTCAACGCACATCCCGGACTCCTTGACAACGTGCTGAGGCAGGTGGCCGACCACGGTCCCCTGACCGTTCGTGACCTCGACGCTCCCGATCACACGAACGAGGCATGGTGGGGATACGGCCCCGGCAAGGTCGCGCTCGAGGTGCTGTTCGCAAACGGGCATGTCACCGCCTTGCGGACGGGGAATTTCACGAGGCTGTACGACATCCCCCAGCGGTCCATTCCACCCGAGCTACTCGATGATGGCGCCAGCCTGGACCGGGATGCAGCGTACGAACGGCTACTCATCGATGCGACCCGACATCACGGCATCGGAACCGCCACCGACATCATCGACTACTTCAGGTTGCATGGTTCGACGGCAAGGCCGATCCTTGAGCGCCTCGCAAGGGAGGGAACGATCGAACACGTCGATGTCAGCGGCTGGGAGGGACCCGTGTACCTCGATCCGCAGGCTGTGCGACCGCGCAGCATCAACGGGTCTGCGCTTCTGAGCCCGTTCGATCCAGTCATGTGGAATCGCGAGCGAGCGGAGCGGATGTTCGGGTTCCGATACCGGATCGAGATCTACGTTCCGAAAGATCAGCGCGTGTACGGATACTACGTTCTGCCGTTCATGCTCGACGGTGACGTGGTCGGGAGAGTCGACCTCAAAGCCGATCGAAACGCAGGCAGGCTTCTCGTGAGGTCCGCCTTCATCGAGGAGGGGAAGGACGCCACGGCGGTGGCGGCTGCGCTAGCCGCAGAGCTCCACAGCTTCGGTGACTGGATCGGAATGGACGAGATCGTGGTCGAAGACCGTGGGAATCTGGCATCCCGGTTGGCAGCCCGCATGTGATCAGCCGAGATCGGAGCCGATGATGGTTGTGTCGTCGGGGATCGGCACGATGTGGGTTGCGCCCGTTCTCCAGTTCACGAAGACGAGGTCGTTCGAATCGAACAAGTTGAACTGCAGATACTCGCCGCTCGAGGTGAAGCCGATAGGTGCTACCTGGAGGTCGACCTGAACGATCCGAGTCGTGGCGAGGCCGGGCCCGTTCACGAGGATCCGCGTCTTGTCGATCGAGGCTGCGATCTCAGCGATGAGGTCGGTGTCTCGTGACGTCGTTACCCACACGTCACCTGGTGAGCCGGTGACCTGATGAGACGCTGCACCCCCGGAGAGCCGGTCGGCGATGAGCCAACGAGTGTCGCTTGCGCTGTCGTCTGGCGCGATGACCGAAAGGACCGAGGCCGAACCCGAGACGGCGACGCCCGCCTGTCTCCACAACTGTTCACCGGATGCGTCGATCGCAGACACGGCGCTGCCCTGGTTGAAGACGAACCCGTCCGAATCCCACCGGACCAGGCCGACAGGCGTGGAGAATTGCGTGACGACAACGTCGTTCATGATCGTTCCCGACAGAGGATCGACCTTCCCCGTGTGCAGATCCCACTGACCGCCCTGACCGGGCGATACCCATGCGATCGCCCCGACCTGGGACGCATGCCAGAGCAGTGACGCAGGGCCGACGATGTCGGGTGCTCTCCCGATGTCCGTCGGGTCTCCGAGATAGACGCGTGTCGTCTGCGGCGTCGTGACCGTGACGGCGAGCGTCCTCCCCCCACTGTCGAACGACGCTTCGATGCCTGCGTCAGGGCCGATGTCGTCTATCGCGAGGTCGTACGCTTTGGGTACCCGGAAGCTCGGATCCCACAGCAGAGTCTGGAGCGTGTCGTCGACCATGGCTACCAGCGTGAGCCTGTCTGTGAGGTCTGGCAGTGAGTCCTCGAGGCGCGGCGGCAACGTCTCAGGTGGCGCTTCGTCTTCGCTTTGAGCGCCGGAAGCGAACTCCTGTGGCTCCGAAGGCTCAGGTTCGTTGAACTCGAGGGATCCGAAGACGGCGACGGCTCCGATCGCTACGAGCATCGCGACGGCTGACAGCGCAAGTGCGATCCACGGCCGAGGTCGACCGGACTCCTGTTCCTCATCCCGATCTGGAATCGGGGAGAAGGAGTCATCGGCCGTGTATTCGATTGGCCGGACCTTCCGCTCTCTGTCCCCCTGTTCCATGGCCCAATAGTACGCCGTGGCTCGCTCTTGATTCGCATGTGGCTCCTGGATGGGACCTATCGTCTCACCAGGGCAGGGAGGTCGGCCTGGACGGACATCAACATCCACACATCAGCGAGCCGAAGTCGCACTGGCGTGCGTGGGCGAACGGCCTCGACCGTTCGGGAGCATCCGAAGCGGTCTCCGAGCATCTCTCGGCCTGGCCGCCGCTTCACGGAGTAGTCGCGACCTACCTGCCCATGAAGTCCGAGATAGCTCTCGACTCACTGCTGGCGGACCCCTCGCTCGCACCGGTTGTCCCTCGGATCGAGGAGACCGGCGACATGTCGATGCGCTCGTACGACGCGAACCGCCTCATGCGCCACCGCCTCGGATTCGATGAACCTGATGACACGGCGATCAGCGTTGAATCCGCCGACGTGGATATCGTGCTCGTCCCCGGCCTCGTGTTCGACAGAGAGGGAGGGCGCCTCGGCCGAGGGAAGGGCTACTACGACCGCTTCCTGACCTCGCTGCCGAGATCGACAGCGCGCATCGGTGTCACCACGGATTCCTCGATAGTGGATCGTGTTCCGACGGATGAGCGCGATCAGCGTGTCGGATGGCTTGCGACCGAGTCGGGCATCAAATGGGTGGGAGGAACGGTGTCAGCCGACACCGAGCGCTTCATGAACCGGGCCACAAAGACCGGTATAGCCCCCAACATCGAGCGTTTCCCCGCAGGCACCCGGACTTCAAGAGACGCAGCGAGGGCTGTCGGGTGTGAGCTTGGTGCGATCGCAAAGAGCATCGTGTTCGAGATCGATGATGTGCCGGTGCTCGTGATCTGTTGCGGCGACCGGCGCGTCGACGAGGCCAAACTCGCTGCCTTTATCGGAGGGTCGAGTGCGCGCCCGGCGCCTCGCGACCGGGTGCACGAGTTGACCGGCTATCCCGCAGGCGGTACACCTGCTGTGGGTCATGACGAGAAACTCGTAACGGTCGCCGATACGGCGCTCGGCAGATATCGATGGGTATGGTCGGCAGGAGGAACGCTCGATACCGTCTACGAAGTGACGCTCGAACGGTTGATAGCCGCAACGGGTGCCCGGTGGGCAGAAGTGTCAATGGAGGAAACACGATGATCGACTGGCAGGGTTCGACCGCATTGATCGTGATCGATGTACAGCAGGGGTTCGACGACGCGGAGTTCTGGGGAAGGCGCAACAACCCGTCGTGTGAGGACAACATCGTGCGACTTGTCGATGCGTGGAGGGAGAAGGGATGGCCGATCGTGTTCGTGCGGCACAACTCCGCCAAGCCGACCTCGCCTCTGGCTCAGGGATCGTCTGGCAACGCTCTCAAGTCCATGATCGCCGGTGATCCAGACCTCCTCGTCACCAAGCAGGTCCACTCCGCGTTCTACGGCGAACCTGACCTCAAGGCATGGCTCGACAGCCACGGTATCACAGGCGTTGCCATCACCGGGATCCAGACGAACATGTGCTGTGAAACAACGGCGCGCATGGCTTCGGACCTCGGTTACCGGTTGCAGTTCGTCGAGGACGCAACCCATACGTTCGATGTGACCGACAGCGCGGGGACGGTATTCAGAGCCGAGGACATCGCGAGGTACACCGCGCTCACCATCGCAGCCGATTTCGGTCGTGTTGTGACGACATCACAGATCATCGACAACTAGTTCTCGCACCGCAGACCGGTCGACCATGACGCACGCTTCGATTCCGCGCGCAGTGGGTGTGGGGGAGTCGACTCTCATCCGTTCACCGTTGGCGAGTTCGGCAGCGATCTCGTACCGGCCATCCGTGAAGACGGAGTCGATGATGTGCACCTTCGTGTCGCCGGTATCGATCAACCTGAGAGCATCGGGCGGAACGGTGACGGCGGCCGCATCGAGTCCGATGACAGGACCCGTGAGCACATTGGCATGGCCGATGAACCGTGCGACGAACGTCGTCTGCGGATCGTCCCACACCTGCTGCGGGGTTCCCGTTCGCACGATCTGGCCGTCGCGCATGATGGCAAGTCTCTCGGCGAACGCGAAGGCCTCTGTTCGGTCGTGCGTCACATACAGCGTCGTCGCCCCGAGTTCGGTGACGATCGTGCGCATCTGTGAAAGCAGGTCCTCCCTGAGCGCGAGGTCGAGCGACCCGAGGGGCTCATCGAGCATCACGAGAGACGGTTCCGGGGCGAGCGTGCGTAGCAGGGCGACCCGCTGGCGTTCTCCCCCTGACAACGAGTCCGGCATCCTGTCAGCGAAGCCTGCGAGCCCTGCGAGTTCGAGCAAGGCCGAAGCCTTCTCCCTGGAGGTTCTGCGATCGACTCCGATCATCGCGAGACCGTAGCCGACGTTCTCGACCACGCTCATGTGTGGAAACAACGCGTATTCCTGGAACATCAGGCCGACGGGTCTGCGGTGGGCAGGCAGTCCCGTGACATCCGCACCGTCGATGTGCACCCGTCCCGCTTCGAGCGGTTCGAGACCGGCTACGGCACGCAGAAGCGTGGATTTGCCTGAACCTGAGGGACCCATCAGCGCGAATCGTTCTCCGGAGGCGATCTCGAGATCGAGGCCCTTCACCGCGAGGGAATCCCCGTACCGCACGCTGACGAAATCGAGTTCGATGCTCATAGCTCATCACTCGCACGGGTTCCGATCGCATCGATCACGAACATGGAAACGCCGGTTACGACCATGAGGACCACGCTGAGGGCGATCGCGGCGCCGAACGGTGCGACACCGGGCTTGCCGAGGAGCCTGAAGATGGCGATGGGGATAGTTGGGAAGTTCGGCCTCGTGATGAACGATGTCGCTCCGAACTCACCCATCGAGATGGCGAATGCGAACGCCGCGGCCACGATGATGGCAGGTGTGACGATCTTGAGATCGATCGTCCACCAGGTCCGCCACGGGCTCGCCCCGAGAACTGCCGCAGCCTCCCTCAGTGTGTGTCGCACAGAGCCGAGCGCGGGCGTGGTCGTGCGGACCACGAAGGGGACCGCTACCAGGGCATGGGCGATCGGGATCAGGATGAGCGACGTTCTCAGGTCGACCGGCCACGAGAGTGCGATGAGGAAACCGAACCCGATCGTGACGGCTGACGTTCCGAGCGGGAGCATCACGAAGAGGTCGAAGCTTCTTGCTACCCGCCTCGAGGCATAGGTGAGGGCAGCCGCCGCCAGGGTTCCGATCACGATGGCGATAGCCAGAGTCATGAACGCCACGACGAACGAGTTCTGGATGGCATCGATCGGGTCGACAAACGCGGCAGTGATCTCCGGAAGTCTGAAGAGGTTCTGGTAGTTCACGATCCCGAATCCTCCGGCAGGATTCGCAAACGACCGGACGACGAGCAGGAGCAGTGGCGTTCCCAGGATCACTGCCATCGATCCAAGTGCTGCCGCGACGCCCATGCGTTCTCTGCCCTTGCGAGGGCGGCGGGTGGCCGCAGGTGCGTGCTCGAACTGGACCGCCGTCGTGCGTTGGAACCAGCCGTACCCAGCAAGGATCGCGCCGACGCCGATCAACTGGAGTACAGCGAGTGTCGAGGCGACATCGAGCCGTAGGAACGCCGTCGTCTGCCTCCAGATCTCAACTTCGATGGTGGTGCTCTTGAGGTCGCCGAGGAGCAGCACGACGCCAAAGGACGTGAACGAGAACAGGAAGACGAGTGCGCTCGTCGACGCGATGACCGGGCGCAGAAGAGGGAGTGTGATGGTGCGAAAGGCCGTGAACGCCGACGCCCCAAGGGTCCGCGCTGCGTCTTCCATCCGAGGGTCGATACGTTCCCAGTACGCCCCGACACCCCGAACGACGATGGCGTAGTTGTAGAAGGCGTGTGCGATGACGATAAGGAGCAGAGTCCCTGTCAGGTCCGCTCCGATGGCCCCGTTGGGCCCTGCGATCGTGAGGAACGCCGAGCCCACGACGAGTGTCGGGAGCACGAAAGGGACGAGGGTCGCCGCACGCAGGGCGCGCTTGGCGGGAAAGTCGAACTTCGCAAAGGCCCAGGCGGCGGGGAACGCGACGACGACCGTAACGACCGTTGATATCAGGGCCTGTAGAACGGTGAATCTGGCCACTGAGAGCAGTGACCTGTCTGTCAGCACGTCACCGATGACGGCGAACGAGAAGGAACCGTCGGTCGTCAGGCTGCGGACCGTAATCGACGCTACCGGATATGCGAAGAAGTACAGGAGGAACACACTCGGAACCGCGATGATCGCCGCGAGGCCCGCCTTTCCGAGGGGGCTGGCGCCTAGGAGCGGGCTATCTCTGTCCACTCTTGGATCCATCGCTCGCGGTTGGCATCGACCGTCTCGGAGCTCATGACGGCCGGGTTCTCTGGCAGCGTCGTGAACTCGGTGAACACGTCGGGAAGCACCGCATCGGCATGGACGGGGTACACGAACATGTTGAGCGGGATGTCCTCCTGGGTTCTGCGTTCGAGCAGGAAGTCAATCACTTCCCTGGCCGCCGCCTCATCAGGGGTTCCCTTCAAGATCCCTGCGTACTCGATCTGGCGATAGCAGCCCTCGGTGAGCGATGCCGACGGGGCTGTGTCGAGTTCACCGAACAACACCTCGGCTGCCGGAGACGAGGCGTAGGAGACGACGAGCGGCCTGTCTCCGCCCGAGAGCGAGAAGCGGGCGGTGTACGCCTCAGTCCAGTCCGGCGCCACCGAAACACCGTTTGCGAACAGGTCAGCCCAGAACGCCTTCCAGTCGTACGATGACCCGTCGGGCAGCGCCGCGATGGTCGCGAGCAGGAATGCCAGGCCGGGTGAGGATGTCGCAGGGTCTTCAACGACGAGCATGTCCTTGTACGTCGGGTCGATCAGTTGGCCGAGCCCCGTTGGCGGTGCAACGCCGAGTTCGTCGAGTGCCGCGATGTCGTAGTTGATGCACACGTCCCCGAAGTCGATGGGCGTTGCGAGGTCGTTCTCGACATGGAGCACCTCGTTGACGGAGTCGATGTCGGCTGCGCGGTACGGAACGAACAGGTCATTGTCGAGCGCTCTGGACAGGAAGCTGTTGTCGATTCCGTACATGACGTCCGCGATCGGATTGTCCCGTGTGAGGATCGCCTGGTTCAGCATCGTCCCGGCATCTCCAGCGGTCTGGATAGTGAGTGTGATACCCGTCTCTGTGGTGAAGAGGTCGAGGCGCTCCTGGCTGAGAGCGAACGAGTCGTGGGTGAGAAGGACCACCTCCCTGTCTTGAGGGGTCGATGAACACGCGGTGGCAACGAGCGCAATGGTGGTAGCGAGAAGGAGCGAGCGGATGATGGTGTGCCTCATGTGGTTTCCTTTTCTTCGATGATGATGATGAGAGCGCCGGTGTCCAGCGAGATGGACACGACTGGATCGGTGGCGATGTTGGAGATACCCCGCGTCGTGCCTCTGAGAAGATCAGCGTCTTGGAGCGGCCATTGGAGTCCTGCGGTGGTCACGCCCGTGGCGTCGCCGATGGGGAGCACGGTCACGATCGACCCGACTTCGGCGACCAGCGTGACCGGAGAGGAGGGGAGCGAGCGATACACGGCGGCGCCGCCGATCTTCCAGACGATGTGCGTCCCTTCCCAGCGCTGCCCGGTAAGCCCCAAAGCGACACCGAGGAGATGGCTGAACGTTCCGCTTTCGCCGGCATAGACCGTGATTTCTGTAGCGCCGAGGAGGCGTGCAGCGTCGATGGCTATCTCGAGGTCGGTCGCGTCCTTGTCCACGGGGTATCGCTCGATGGTGACGCCGAGTTCCGCCGCCTCTGTGAGGCCGTCTTCGCTGATGGAATCCAGGTCGCCAACGAGTAGATCGACGGCCACACCACGCGAGCGGGCGTTGTCGTACCCGGAGTCCGCGGCGATGACGAGCGACGATGGGTCAACCGTGACGGTTGCACTCATCTTCCCGCCTGCGAATACCGCTGCTGTCTTCGGGTCGGTTGAGGCTGCTTCCACTGCTTCCTCCGCTGGCATTATCCAGAATCAGGTTCATCGGGTCGGTACTCCTTGGCACCCTCTCAGCCCGATTTCTCGAGCTCCCCGGTGTGGTTCGTCGTCCTCAGTGTACTGCCTCCGGCACGGCTGTAAAGACGCGCTTGACACGGCGACAGCAGTATGACATTATGGTGATGTCGTCATGACACCGTGACGGCAGCACGGAGCGGAGGAACATATGGTGTGGTACAACAATCCCGAGAGCGTAGAAGCGATCCAGACAGCCCAGAGGGATGGCTATCACCCGCAGCGCACGAGGCTGCTGCGGTTGGTGAAGACGCAGCGGCAGATCCAAGAACTCGCCCACTGAACGGAGACAGTCCATGGACATCGAAAGCCTGACAGGCCAGGTGAAGGCAGTCGTTGCCGGCCAACTCGTACTTGCGTCGGACGATCCCGCGGTCGACGCTGCGGGAGAGTCGATCCTGGCATCGCTGGACCCTGCATTGAGGCAGATGGGTACCGCACTCGCCGAACAAGCAGCTATCGAGGTTGCGGCACAGTTGACGGACCACAGCATTGAAGTCGTGATACGCGACGGCGAACCGCACCTTGTGGTTCGTTCGACCGAAGAGAGCGTGACCATCGGCCACGATGATCTCGGAGCGCGGATCACCGTGCGGCTTCCCGAAGACCTCAAGGGTGATCTCGAGAACGCCGCATCCGATACAGGCGATTCTGTGAACACGTTCGTCGTCAAGGCGATCGTAGGCAAGACCAAGGCTCGCAGCAGACGGTCCCGCACGATGTTCGAAGGGACGATCGAGACATGACAGACAGAGTGGTGACATTCGACGTTGAGGATGCTCCGAGGATCGAGGTTGGGATCCCTGCCGGTGACGTCGTGATCCGGTCAGGACGACCAGGCCAGGTCAAGGTCGTGCTGAGCGGCAGTTCTGAAACGGTGGACGGTGCTGCAGTCGATACGACGTCCGATTCCCTGAGTATCCGCGGATCATCGCAGAAGCCCCGTCGACGCCTATTCGGTCGGAGGATGGACGTCGTGGTGTCCACACCGGACGCAGCGAGCATCACCGTGCAGGTGGGTTCAGGAGATACCAGGATACGCGTCGCAGCCCGGAGCGTCGATATCGATTCGGCGAGAGGGGACATCCGTATCGAAAAGGACGTGCAAGACGTTCGCGTGAAGATCGCTTCAGGCGATGTCTACGTGTCGCAGGTGGACAGGGAACTCACCGTTGGCTCGGCGAGCGGCGACATCAGGGTCGAAAAGGCGATGGATGCAACGGTGAAGACGGCTTCGGGGGATATCGTTCTGGGAAGGATCGACGGCTTCGGACAGGTCAAGTCGGCCAGTGGTGATATCAGGGTGCGTGACTTCCGTGGACCTGACCTCGACATCTCGACGATGTCTGGCGATGTGGTCGTGGGTCTCGCACCCGGGCGCACCGTCAAGACGAGCATCAAGACTCTCTCGGGCGACTTCCGCAACAAGATCGAACCGTCGGCCGACGACAAGACCGGGACGATGGCCCTGAACATCTCCTCCTTCTCAGGTGACGTGACGCTCACTTCTACGAAATAGGCGAGCACCGCGTCACGCGCTAGCGTGGTGTCGATGACCATCGATATCGCAGATCTGATCGCTTCGTACGAGTTCGGCCCCCAGGTGGGGGAGGACCGCCCGCTCTTCGTGGCGATCGCCGGAGGTTCGGGATCGGGCAAGACCACGATCGCTCGATCTGTTGTCGACATCGTCGGCAGGGACAAGGTGATCTACCTCCAGCAGGACGCCTACTACAGGGCCCAGCCGGGTCTCTCGCTCGATGAGCGGTCGAAGATCAACTACGACCATCCCGATGCGATCGAGATGGAGTTGATGATCGAGCATCTCGATGCGTTGAGGGAGGGTGCGTCGATCGAACGACCCGTGTACGACTTTGCGACTCACATGAGGACGGCCGAGACGTACACGCTCGAACCCGAACCTGTGGTGATCGTCGAGGGGATCCTCCTGTTCGTCGACCCACAGCTGCGCAAGCGATTCGACGTTCGGGTATACATCGATACCGAGCCAGATATACGCCTGATCCGCAGGATGCGGCGTGACATCGTCGAGCGTGGCCGAACGGTCGAGTCTGTGGTCGACCAGTACATGACGACGGTGCGGCCGATGCATTTCCAGTTCGTCGAACCATCGAAGCGTTATGCCGACATCATCATCCCCGAAGGGATCAACACGGGCGCTATCGGAACGGTGTCCTCGATGATCAAGCACTTTTTGGGACAGCCGACAGCCGACAGCTGACAGCTGAGAAGGACCCGCTTGCAGGCTCGCTGGGCTCGGCTGGCGCCTCGCGGATCGCTCGCAGGCTCGCTGGGCGCGGCTGGCGCCTCGCGG
>JBDLIR010000036.1:0-10518 GCA_039714815.1 Actinomycetota bacterium
GGGGCCAAAGACGGTTCTGTCACTCCAGCAACATCTAGGCGTCATCGATGTCCCCGGTCTCCAGGATGCGTTGGACAGACAGCTTCTGCGGACGCTTCCCGGCCTCGGAGCGAAGTCAGAAGAGAAGATCGCACGTTCGATAGAGCTTCTCGGTATCCACTCGAACGAAACGAGAACACCGATCCACGACGCGATGGAGATCGCCAACAGGGTGATGACGGAACTCGCAACAACCACGGAGATCGTGCGGATGGAGTACGCAGGCAGCCTGCGGAGGCTGTCGGAGACGATCGGCGATATCGACATTCTCGTTGCTGCGGATGACCCGGCCTCGGTGATGGCCAGGTTCACTGAGCTTCCCGGAGTGACGGCAACGCTCGGTTCCGGTGGGACAAAGGCTTCCATCGTCGTCGATGATCGGATGCAGGTGGACCTGCGCGTGGTGCCTGAAGAGAACTTCGGTGCAGCGTGGATGTACTTCACAGGGTCGAAGGGCCACAACATCGAGATGCGACAACGGAGCCTCGAACGCGGCTCCACCCTCAACGAGTACTCGTTGTCATCGCTGTCAACGGGCGAAGCGATCGCCGCCACGACCGAGAGCGAGATCTACTCGGCGCTGTCTCTGCAATGGATCACCCCCGAGGTCAGGGAGGGTGCAGGCGAGATCGCCGCCGCGGATGCCGGCACGCTGCCCGTACCGGTCAGGATCGAGGACATCAAGGGGGATCTTCACGTTCACACCGATCGATCCGGTGATGGACGTTCCAGCCTCACCGCCATGCTCGATGCCGCATCCGACAGGGGTCTCGAGTACGTCGCGATCACAGACCACGGTGAGAACCTCACGATGAACGGACTCTCGCGTGCTGAGATGATCGAGCAACACGCCGAGATAGAGGAACAACGCGCATTGCGGCCGGAGATGGCCATCCTGCATGGTGTCGAACTCAACATCGGTGCCGACGGGTCCCTCGACTACGACCCCGAGTTCCTAGAACTCTTCGACATGGGTGTCGCGTCGGTGCACTCGCACTTCGATCTGGACCCTGCCACCCAAACAGCGAGGATCATCGCTGCAATGGAGAACCCTGCGGTCACGATCCTCGGCCACCCCACAGGACGCAAGATCGGGAGCAGACCCGGTATCACGTTCGATCCAGACGCCGTACTCGAAGCGGCCGTTGCGACAGGTACCGCCCTCGAGATCAACTCCAGCCTGCAGCGACTCGACCTGCCAGCGAACTTCCTGCGCAGATCTGTGGAGGTTCCTGGCGTTCGGTTCGTCATCTCATCCGACTCCCACCACACATCGGGCTTCTCGAACCTGAGATGGGGTGTCTCACAGGCGCGCAAAGGATGGGTGAACGCAGCATCCCTGCTGAACTCCTTGCCAAAAGGTGAATTCCTCACCGTTTTGGGCAGCTAGGGGACTCATTCCGTCCCCGGCGGTGTTCAATACCGTGATGGCAACGGAAACAGCGATGAAAGCAAAACGGAGATCTGGATGGGCAGGTGTCGCCGGCGTTGCTGTCGCACTGGGAATCACGGAACTGTTCGCCGGACTGTCCGATTCGGTTCCCTCAGCCATCTCAGCCATCGGCACGTACGTCATCGATGTTTCCCCGAAGTGGCTGAAGACCTTTGCCATCTCCACCTTCGGCACAGCTGACAAAGCGGTGCTGGCGATCAGCATCTTCATCGTTGCGCTGCTCGTCGGCTGGTTCCTGGGGAAGGCTTCCTCGACGAAACCATGGCCGATACTGTCGGGTTTCGCCGTCGCGGGCATCATCGGCGTCGTAGCCCAGATGACCCAACCCGGTGTGAGTGTGGCCCTTGCGGCCGCCGCGACCCTGATCGCCATGGGTATCGGCATCGCCACCTGGTACGCCATCAAGACGTGGACGGATCCTGAGCGGATCGACGGCTCCGAGAACGATGTTCCCGACATCGCACGGCGGCGCCTCATGCTCGGCATCGCCGGGGCAGCCACCGTGACCGCCGTGACGATCGGGCTCGGTCGCGGCAGGATCCGTGGAAGGGCCGAAGCTCAGCGTGCGGCGCTCGTCCTCCCTGAACCGGTCGAGATCGAGATCGACCCGACATCAGCGCACGACTTCGATCTCGCCGGCCTGACTCCTGTTGTTGTCGGCAACGCCACGTTCTACCGGATCGATACGGCGCTTGTCGTTCCGACGATCGACCCTGAGGAGTGGACGCTGACCATCACGGGCATGGTCGACAAGGAGATCGTCCTCACGTACGACGACATCGCATCGATGCCGCTCGTGGAGCGGTACGCAACGTTGGCGTGCGTATCCAACGAGGTTGGAGACAGGCTCGTCGGCAACGCCCTGTGGACAGGCGTGTACCTCCGCGACATCCTCGACATGGCAGGAGTCCAGTCAGGTGCCGACCAGGTCGTCGGCAGGTCGATCGACGGTTGGACGGCAGGATTCCCGACCGAGTTCGCGTTCGACGACCGCGACGCCATGCTCGTCATCGGCATGAACCGCGAGGTGCTCCCTGCGAATCACGGGTTCCCCGCAAGGCTCGTCGTGCCCGGCCTGTACGGGTACGTCTCGGCAACGAAGTGGCTCACCGAGATCGAACTCACGACCTGGGACGCTTTCGACGGGTACTGGATCCCACGAGGCTGGTCCAAGGAGGGGCCGATCAAGACCCAATCCCGTATCGACAGGCCACGCGACAGGTCCAAGGTCGAGGCCGGCCCCTTCACACTGGCGGGTGTCGCCTGGGCGCCGACCGTGGGCGTCGACTTCGTCGAGATTCAGATCGACGGGGGAGAGTGGCAGTTCGCTGAACTGTCCGAACCGCTTTCAGAGAACTCCTGGATCCAGTGGAAACTCGATGCGGTCCTCGATGAAGGAGAGCACATCGTATCCGTGCGTGCCACCGACGCGACAGGTTTCACGCAGTCGGAGATCGAAGTGCCGCCAGCCCCCAACGGTGCCGAAGGCTGGCACACGATCAGGATCAACGCGGAAACGGTTTAGAGAGCATCTACGGTTTCAGGAACAGCGTTGCCTGGGCATCGGCTCTGATGTCGGCTCGCTCCCACAGGAACGGGACGTTCTGGCCGTTGAGCCACAGCGGGATCATGTCGTCGTAGTGCTCGTGGTCGACATGGCCCGATTGGCCCGTCGTGTGCACGGCGAGCGAGTTCGACAGGTCCGCAAGGTCGACGAGCATCCGCATCGAAGGAAGCCAGTCGACCGCGAAGCCTTCGGTTGTCGTCCAGCCGACGGCGTTTACGATGCCCGCGCTGCCGCTCGCCGGATAGGGACCGCGGTTGAAGCGGTCCTCGATGATCGCGATGCCAGAAGCTCCGAGCGACGCGTTGATGAAGGTCATCTCATGGATCGCACCCCACGTCCACGTGGATGCATCGGACCCGAGGAGGCCTGTCAGTTCATCGACAGCTGCGACGAACGCGGCAACGAGGATGTCATCCCTCGTCTCTGTGTCTGGCGTCGTGACATCGTCCCAGAACGGATCGTTCGGGTTGTCGACCAGCGAGCCGACGACCTCGAACCATCGCGAGTTTCCCCCCGGCCAGATCTGTTCAGGCAACTCGTCCTGGAACGTCAGTTCGAGAAGGTTCTTCCAGGTCGCGTTCCACACGGCGGCACCAGCGCTGTTCGCCAGGTCCTGGAGATCCCACGCTTCGAGTTGGTTGATCGCAACACGTGCGGTGTCGCTCACCTCAACGCCTGGCGAGGCGAGGGCTGTCGTGAGGAACGGGAGGATTCGCGCCGCATTCGGGTCGTGGCTATCGAACTGAACCCTCATGTGATCTTCGAGCGGGATCCCGAAATTGGAGGTGACCAGGCTCAGGATCCGCTTCGCCCTGTGGCCGTAGCTCCAGTCCTTCGTGATCAGGTAGGGGTAGTCCCCCTCAGGGATGACAGCGTTGTTTGCGGTGACGATGTACCCGGATTCAGGATTGAGCATCCACGGCAATTCGTCGTACGGGATGATTCCCGTCCACTCGTTGTCATCGGTCCAGCCAGGGACCGGCAGTGTGCCGTTCCCCGATGCGCGGATCGGGATGTTGCCTGGCACGACGTATCCGATGTTGCCCTGGGTGTCCGCGTAGAGCATGTTCTGAGAGGGGACAGCGAACAAGAGAGCGGCTTCCTTGAACTCATCGAAATTCGACGCCTGATTGATGCCGAGAACCGGTTGGACGAGGGAGGGAAGGCCTTCGTCGAGACCCGTCCACCTGAGCGCGATCGCGTATTCAGGTGGTGTATCGATCCCGGAATTGTCGAAGTCGTCGAGTGATTCGGTTACCCCTGAGATGACCGGGCCATGTCTGGTCGATCGAATGGTGATCTCCTGCGATTCGCCCCCTGCCACCTCGATGGTCTCGGTTCGGATGTCCATGTCTACCCATTCACCGTTGACCTCGTACTGGTCGGGATTGGCAGGGTTGAGCTTTTCGATGTACAGGTCCTCGACGTCCGGGCCCACGTTCGTGAACCCCCAGGCGATGTCTGCGTTATGCCCGATGATCACACCGGGAGAGCCTGCGAACGAGAATCCCGCGACGTCATAGGGGCACTCATCCGTGACGGCACGGCAGTGGAGCCCAACCTGGTACCAGATCGAAGGCATCTGGGAACCCAGGTGGGGGTCGTTCATGAGATAGGGCATCCCCGTCGGTGTGTGGTCCCCGCTGACTGCCCACGAGTTCGAGCCGATGCCCGTCTCCTCACCGCCACCCGTGAGTTTGTTGACGGCTTCGATCGCGGCCGCTGCCCTCCCGAGTTCGTCTCTGGCGTCCACCGAGGCGTGCAGCGCCGCTGGTGTTCCCGCTTCTGCGGGTGCACCATCGATGATGTAGGGATTGCGGTCTCCGGGATATGGTGGATAGAGCTGTGACACGCGTTCTGGCGGCAGCACACCCAGCGCCATCGACCTTCCGATCTCAGAATCCATGTTGCCGCCGAGGTCCCATGCCATCACCTTTCCCCATGCAAGGGATTGGGCCCCGGTCCATGGTTCCGGTGTGTAGTCGTGGTTGATGATCTCGATGATGGAGTACTCGAAGCTCAGATCCGAAGGAGACTGCGTCTCGAGGTAGGCGTTGACGCCGAGCGCGTACGCATCGAGCGCTGACTTCCCCTCGTCAGTTTCCGCCTGGTACTGCATTTCGGCAAGCGGACCCCATCCCAGAGTCCTGATGAACGTATCGGTCTCGATGCTGGCGTCTCCGAAGATCTCAGAGAGGCGTCCGTAGGAGATGTGCCGCCAGAAATCCATCTGGAAGAACCGGTCCTGCGCGTGGACGTACCCTTGAGCGAGGAAGAGATCCCGCGGCGTATCGGCATAGATGTGGGGAACGCCCATCGAGTCGCGGATGATCTCGACGTCGCCGTCAAGACCGGCGATGTGGATGGTGCCCTCGGTTTGGGGAAACGCTCTCGAAACCGAGTATCTGGCGAACATTGCCCCCGCAACGATGGCGACGATGGTGAGACCCAGCGCCGACCACAGGACGACTCTCCAGACCTTGCGCAGTCGCCGTGGCTTCGTGTCTGGCTCTTCGGCTTTGTCGTCTGACATATCCAGCCCATCGTACCCGTGTCGCGAACCGGATGTGCGGCGTAAACTTCACGTATGGAATCTCAACCAACCAATTCAACGAACGGCCCGGTGACTCCGGAAGTGCTTCCGTCATCCGACGAAGACACAGACACGGACGAGGGTCGCCCGCACGTGTCCGAACCCTCGAAATTGATCCGTATCGCGTCGATGACGCGTGCGATGCTCGAGGAAGTGCGCGAGGCGCCACTCGACGACGCCGGGCGTGTCCGCCTGCGTGAGATCTACGACCGATCCCTCAGCGAACTCAAGGACGTACTGTCTGAAGACCTCGTCGAAGAACTCGATGCTGTCTTCGTGCCGATCGACCAGGGGACCCCCTCAGAAGCGGAGTTGCGTGTTGCTCAGGCGCAACTCGTCGGTTGGCTCGAGGGTCTCTTCCACGGCATCCAGGCCTCGCTGATCAGCCAGCAGATGGCCGCAACGGCCCAACTCGACCGCATGCGCCAGCGAAAGTCCATCGAAAGCGGGTCCGAGTCCGGGAGCGGCTTGTATCTGTAGAGGAGTCGGCCGGAATCGTAAATCGTGAATCGTAGACAGCTCACAGCTCACAGCTCACAGTCGACAGCAGAAAACAGAGCACAGAACACAGAAGAGAGCCGTCAGCCGTCAGCAAGAAGAGTCGCTCGCAGGCTCGCTCTTGGAAGTCGGAAACGTAGATCGTAAATCGTAAATCGCCAGAAGCGGAAGGCGGAGAGCGCAGAGCGGAGAGCGGTCTGCGGACCGCGGAATTCTCATTTCATGAACTGTCCACTGTGAACCCTCTTCCGACCGGGTAGCCTGAACACATGCCGCTCTACACCCTGTCACCACCACCGCCCATGAACGGCCCGGTACTCATCATGGGACTCGCGGGTTGGGGTGATGCGGCTTCAGCAGCGAGCGATGCGGCGGACTGGATCGCAGAGTCGGGGGATTCGATCGTTTCGTTCGACCCCGACTCGATCTTCGACTATCGCTCGAATCGACCCGTTCTCCGATTCTCATCAGGGACGATGACGTCTCTGACCTGGCCGCGCATGGAGATCGTCCACGTCAGGCCTTCAGGCAGGGATGTGCTCGTCGTTGTCGGGAACGAGCCGGACTATGCGTGGACAGCGATCTCGGATGCACTCTCGGATCTTGTCGGAGTCCTCGGTGTGTCCCACCTGGTCACGCTTGGAGCGGTGCCTGCGCCGGTCCGCCACGCCACGACCACGGCCGCGTTCTGCACGGCCACCGACCCGCGTCTCCTCCTCGCTGGAGACGAAGCGCTCATGGATGACATCGTCGTCCCGGCGTCCGCTGGCACCGTGTTCCGTGCGGCCATCGAAGACGCGGGGATTCCGTCTATCGGCTATTGGGCACAGGTTCCCCAGTACGTTGGGCGGCCGTATGAGCCAGCTATCTACTCGCTCCTGGTGAAAGCAGCCGATCAGATCGGTGTCGAGTTCGACCTGGCGCCAATCGCCCAGGAGGCTGAGGTCCAGGTCGCCAGGCTCGATGAGATCCTCGAGCAGCGCGCCGACGCAAGAGAATTCGTTGAGGGTCTCGATCTGAGCATCGGCACCACATCATCGGTCCCTGAGGATCTGCCTACAGCGGACGAGATCGCAGACGAGGTCGCGAAGTTCCTGCGCGACTCGGATGATGAGGGCTGATCGACTCGATCAGGTCAAGCGCAGGTTACGAGCCGAGGATGCCCACGAAGAGCGTCATGATGGCGAGGGCTGCGGTCACGGCGATCATCGCCCATACAGACCACGTCAATCCCTTGACAGCATTGATCTGATCCCGCAAGGCGTTGGTGAGTTCAGCAAGATCGACTTCTCTCGGTGTTCTCTGTGCCCTGCTTCTGGCTGCCGCTGTATCCGGTGGCGTTACTTGTGAGGGAGCCTGCAGTGGAGGCGGTGTCATTGCCGGTGAGGGAGGCACGAGGTCGTCGGAGGCAACCGGCTTGGGCTTCTTCGGCGCCGGCTTCGGCTTACTTGCGGTGATCTTCTTCGCCGGTGCGCTCTCGGGGAGGACGAACGTCTCGATTACGGGAGCGTCTGAATCCGGTGACTCGCTCTCTTCCTTGATGAGATCCAGCATGACTTTCTCGCCATCGGTGGGGTGGCCGAGGTACACCGTCTCTTCCCCGTTGATCGGGACCGTCTCGAATCGTTGTCCGAAGCGGTACGACCCGTTTCTCGATCCAGCATCCTCGATCTTCCATCCAGAAGCAGTGTGGGTGACAACGGCGTGGCGTCGTGAGATCCCTGGACGCACGATCCGAATCGTTGATGCAGCGTCGGATCCGATGACGACGGTGGAACCGTCGTCAACGACAGTGTCTTGTCCCTGATATGTAACCTTGAGTGGCACGTCCGTCCCCTACGCAAGCTCTGCAATCGCGTGGACTAACTGTAGCCGAGACGGCGGGTTCTCCATTCTCCGTCCCGGCTGGTCTAGTCCATGATCTTTCTCTAGCCTATGCGTGAGAACACCCGACGCCACAAGGAGGTCACAGGTGAAGGTCAGCGACGTGATGACATCTGAAGTGAAGACCATCAGCGGCGATGAACCCCTCAAGGAAGCCGCCAGGGTCATGGTCAGGTCAGGGATCAGCGGCTTGCCGGTCGTGGATGACGACCGCAAGGTCATCGGCATCATCACGGAGGCCGATTTCGTCACTGCGGAGGCCGATCGCTCGTGGGGCCGCCAGCGTCGCCGTCTGCTTGCCAATTTCCTGGGTGAAGCTGAGCATCCCAAAGCGAAGACGGTCGCAGACTCGATGACGAAGAAGCCTCACACCGTTGATGGTTCAAGCACGGTGACGGAAGCCGCTCGCAAGATGACAGAGCTCAGAGTGAAGCGTCTGCCGGTCGTCACGCCTGATGGAACGTTGTGTGGGATCATTTCTCGCGCCGATGTCATGGGTGCGTTCGCCAGGCCGGACGATGATCTCCGTGCAGAGATCGTCGATGAAGTCGTCATCGGCGTTCTCCAACTCGACCCGGACAAGCTCGTGGTGGCCGTCGTTGATGGTGTCGTCCAACTCGATGGTTCGGTTGAGTCGCGATCAGAAGCTCGCCTGCTGCAGGAACTTGCGGTACGGGTAGAGGGTGTCATCTCGGTGAATTCTGATGTATCGTGGAAGAGCGACGACACAGGAACCGAAGCGGGTCTCTTCTAGAGATCCGGGGGGAAAACGAAAAAGATGGAACACGGGGCGGTCCCATTTCGTTATATGGGCTCGGAGAGAAGGATGGTTTGCATTGACTTTGGCTGAACTCACAATCGAACCAGATGTCAGCTGGAGAGGTCAAGCCGCGTGCAACGGTACCGATAGCGACGTGTTCTTCCCCGAAACAGAAGAAGAACCGGCCAGCGCCGCTGCGAAGGCCATCTGTGCACAATGCCCCGTCGCTGAGGCCTGCCTCCAGTATGCGCTCGCGACCAACCAGGGCGCAGGCGTCTGGGGTGGTCTCGATGAAGGTGAGCGACGCAGGATGCGCCGCCGAATCCGCGATAGACAACGTCGCAAAGCCAGCTAGCGCGGCTCGCTGACGCTCGCGGACTCGCTCGCGGGCTCGCGTTCAGATTCCAGATCGCTCGCGGGCTCGCTTCCAGATTTCAGATCGCTCGGCTAGCGCCTCGCTTCCAGATACCAGACTTCCAGATACCAGAGAAGAGACATTCTGGTTTCTGGTTTCTGGTGTCTCGTCTCTGACCTCTGGCGATTTACGATCCACGATTTACGATTTACGATCTACGTTCCCGACCTTCTGGCGTCTGGTATCTGGTATCTGGTATCTGGTATCTGGTATCTGGCATCTGGTATCTGGCATCTGGTATCTGGTATCTGGCATCTGGCATCCGCTTCCGCCCTACGCGCCGAGGGCGGCACGCTGTTTCTGTCCCAGCGTCTTGACCGTGAGTACCACGAAGAACGTAACGATCGGCACAATGGCCATCGTCGCCGAACCCGATGTCCCGAGGTGGTAGCTGATCACCAGGCCGGTAACGACCGATGCTGCACCGATCCCTGCCGCAGTGACCATCATCGTTGGAACCCTGCGCACCAGAAGCGCAGCGGTCGATGGTGGTCCGATGAGGAGTCCAAACACGAGCAGTGTTCCGACCGTCTGGAACGATCCCACGATCGCGATCGTGAGCAGCCCGAGCATGACGGCGTGTGTTGCGTTCGGGTGAAGGCCGAACAGCCCCGCCTTCTCCTTGTTGAATGACATCACGAGGAAGTGTCGATAGAGCAGGATCGTCGCTGCTATCGCAAGGCCAGCGATGACAGCCATCAAGACGATGGCTCCGACGGAGATGCTCAGGACGTCCCCGAATAGCAGTGCGAGAAGTTCTTCGGGTTCCACTCCTTCTGCCGTTGCGAGGATGACCCCGAACGTCAGCATTCCGACGAAGAGCAAGCCGATTCCGGTGTCTTCGGAGAACGCCGTCTGACGATGCACGAAGTTGATGCCCGCGATCATCACTACGGCGGCGATCGCCGCCCCGACAACAGGGCTGAATCCGAAAAGCAAGGCGAGGGCGACACCAGGGATGATGCCGTGCGCCAGGGCATCGCCGAGGAACGTCATGCCGCGGATCACGACCCACGTACCGATGACAGAGAAGGCGAGCGCCGCGAGAACTCCAGATATGAGCGCCCGCTGCAGCTGTGGTTCCGAGAATGGGTCGATCAGCCAGTCCATGCTCCGAATGGTACCGTCGTCCCGTCGTGACGCTAGACCACGGAGGGAGCCATACTGCCGGGATGCGTTCCTGGTTCATCGGTGCAGTTGTGTTCGTTGCAGCAGCAGCGGTTCTCGTCCTCGAGATCGTCGCCGGCCGGATCCTCGCTCCCCATGTAGGCGTGAGCCTGCAGACGTTCACTGGAACCATCGGAACGGT
>JBDLIR010000037.1:0-10413 GCA_039714815.1 Actinomycetota bacterium
AGTACGAAGGTGAGGGCCACGGATTCAGGAAGTCCGAGAACATCATCAGCACCCTTGAGACGGAACTTGCGTTCTACGGAGCCGTGTTCGGATTCGTCCCCTCCGGCGATGCGCTCCCGATGGATCTCTCCACCGGTTGAGAGATCTTCCTCAGTCAATCCTTTCCGGCTGTGAACTGTCAACTGTGAACCGTGAACTTCCTACCCTTTGAGCATGGCAACGAGACAGCCCGCGACAGACGTGCGCACAGCCCTCCTCGATGCCGCTCGCGACCTGATCACCGAGATCGGGTACTCCCAGATGTCCCATGCGGATATCACGGCGGCGGTCGGCATCGGGCGAACGACCTTCTATGAGCATTTCTCATCGAAAGAGGACGTACTCGTTGAACTCGTCCGCAGAGATCTCCCCCCGATGACCGATGAGCTGATCGCTTCTGTGGACGAGGACCAACCGGCCAGGGAACGGCTCGCCTCGCTCGCACGCGCAATGGTGCACTTCGTGGGAACCGAACACATCGGACTCATGCTCCACACGGACGTTCCACACCTGAGCGAGGAGTCACAAAGGTCGATCTCGGAAGCTCACAAAGGGCTGACCTCTGAGTTCGCCGGCGTGTACAGACAAGGCGTGATGTCGGGCGTGTTCCGTCAGATGCCACCGAGGTTCGCCGGGAGGATGATGGAGCAGATCATCATGACCGGCGGGAAGGCGGTCATGGAGTCTGCAGACCCCGGACACGAGGTCGACCGGATCGCAGACGACACGGCTGAGCTTCTGGTCGCAGCGTTCAGCACCGGCAACGGCTGAGAGCATGCGGATCAACATCGTCACCATCTTCCCCGAGTACTTCGAGTCACCGCTGAGCGTTTCGCTCGTCGGCAAGGCGATCGAAGATGGCCACATCGAGGTGATGATTCACGACCTGAGGGAGCATGGGAAGGGCATCCACAGACAGGTCGATGATGCGCCGTACGGCGGGGGAGCGGGCATGGTGATGATGGTCGAACCGCTGGCGAAGGCACTCGAACCGCTCGCCGACACCCACAAGGTGTTCTTCACACCTGCGGGCGCGCCGCTTACGCAGTCGACTCTCGACAGGCTCGCCACGATCGACGAGATCACGCTCGTATGCGGGAGATATGAGGGCGTCGACGAACGCGTGGTTGAGCACCTCATAGACGAGGAGATCTCACTCGGTGACTTCGTCCTCCTCGGCGGGGAGGTCGCCGCAGCGGCGGTGATCGAGGGGATAGCCAGACTCCTTCCCGGTGTCATAGGGAATCCCGCCTCGATCGAGAACGAGAGCTTCCGGGGTGAGGGACTCGAAGAGCCTCAGTACACGAGGCCGGCTGAGTTCAACGGATGGCGTGTTCCCGATGTGCTGTTGTCCGGAGACCACGCTGCGGTCGACGAATGGAGAGCCCGGCAACGACGGGAACGGACCCGTGCTCGCAGGCCGGACCTCGACAATGGGACGACTGCCGACGGTTAGAGGAAGTTCGCGTGTAGAATCCACGCCCTACCACCTCACTGTTTTGTTTCGGAGGATCCTGTGAACACGATCGAAGAGATCGACGCAGCGCAGCTGCGCGAGAACATCCCTGACTTCGGTCCGGGCGACACGGTGCGCGTCCACGTACGCGTTGTCGAAGGTAACCGCGAACGAGTCCAGATCTTCGAAGGTGTGGTCATCGCACGCAAGGGTGGGAGCGGAGCCCGCTCCACATTCACCGTCCGGAAGATCAGCTTCGGTGTCGGCGTCGAACGCATTTTCCCGTTGCACGCACCGATCATCCAGGAGATCGAGGTCCTCCGACAGGGCGACGTCCGCAGAGCCAAGTTGTACTACCTGCGCGACCGCGTCGGGAAGGCAACGAGGATCAAGGAGAAGCGCGACTGAGCGTCTCTATCATCCAACAGAATCCATACGAGTCGGCCTGTCCGCAGGCCGACTCGTTGCGTTGGGGGATCGGTGGCTGACAAGAGCCCTGCCTATCTGCTGGCGGCGACGGACGCGACTTTCGCCAGGCTGCTCGACGCGAACGGCCTACCTCCGCAGTGGCGTCGCTCCGCTTCGTTCGGAACGGTCATCAGGTTGGTCCTGGAGCAACAGGTCTCGCTGGCTTCAGCACAGGCTGCGTACATGCGGCTCGTCGATCGAATCGGGGAACCGGTTCCGGCACTGTTCCTCACCCTGGGGGATGCGGACCTCAAGACCATCGGATTCTCCCGCCAGAAGACACGCTATGCGAGGATCATCGCAACCCGGATGCTCGACGGATCCCTCGACCTGGAGCGAGTCGGTGCATCGGGCGAAGCGGGCCGTGCCGAACTGCTGTCCGTGACGGGGATAGGCCCCTGGACCGTTGCGTGCTATTTCCTCTTCGTGGTAGGTCAGGACGACATCTGGCCGTCTGGCGACCGAGCCCTCTACGTCTCGATGGCGCGAAACCTGGGTCTCGACGACGTACCCGATGCCGCAGTAGCCGATTCGATCGCCGAGGCATGGTCACCGTGGCGATCCACGGCGGCACGGATGTTGTGGCACGACTACCTGGGAGGGTCTGCGTACGTCGAGAACCCGAACGCCGGGTTTGCTGACGAAACCGGTATTGTTTCGGGGTGACACACGACCAGGACATCGAATACTCGGGCGCGCCCGAGATGCCAGAGCCGGCGGATACGCCTGACACCGGCGAGAAGCAGAAGAAGCACATACCGTTCTGGATCGAACTCCCGATGCTCATCGGCATCGCTCTGATCGTTGCCGTCATCATCAAGACGTTCCTGTTCCAGGCGTTCTACATCCCCTCCTCATCGATGGAGGACACCCTCCAGATCAACGACCGGGTCCTCGTGAGCAAGGTCAGTTACCAGATAGGTGACATCGAACACGGAGACGTAGTCGTATTCGACGACCCGCGCGGCGGGTTCGAACAACCACAGGAGGGTGCGCTCGACAGCGTGGCGCGGAATCTGCTCGAGTCGATCGGACTCGTGGCACCCCAGTCCGAGTTCATCAAGAGGGTCGTCGGCATGCAAGGCGATTCGGTCGCAGCGATCGACGGCGACCTCGTGGTGAACGGTGTGGTTCAGGTTGAACCGTACCGGAAGCAACCAGAGAAGCCGATCCCTGACTTCGGCCCGATCCTCGTTCCCCAAGGCGAGTTGTTCGTCATGGGTGACAACCGGTTTGCCAGCCAGGATTCCCGCTACTTCGGCACGATCCCCGTCGATACCGTCGTCGGCCACGCGTTCGTGATCATCTGGCCACCGAGCAACTGGAGCGGCCTCTAGAGAATCTGTCGCTGGGTGTCGATACGTTGTGCCCATGGCACTTCGACACGAGATCGGAACGCTGGGCGAGTCCCTGGCTGAGCGCTTTCTCGTCGAGCGCGGCTGTCGGCTGATCGAACGTAACGCACGAGTAGACGGCGATGAACTCGATCTCGTCGTGCAACACGGTTCCACGATCGTCGCCGTCGAGGTGAAAACGACGTCGAACGGTGCCGACCCATTCGAAGCTGTCGACGACGAAAAGCTACACCGGATTCACAGAGCCGTGGAAGCGTACCCGTCTCACATCGGCAGGATCGATGTGGTGGCTGTCTCGATCGGCGGCCGGGGTGCGACGATCCACTGGGTTCAGTCCATGGGGTAGCGAAGAACCGGTCGCCTCCCTGAGCCCTCGATCGAGAGCAGCGGTGTGAGCGTCTGCAGCGCGACGGTTTCGAGATAGGCATCATCGAGGTGGTCGTGGTAGGCCAGTCGGCGGAAATACAGAGGGCCGATGAGCATGTCAACGACCAGGTCGGGATCTGTTCCAGCGACGAGTGAGCCGTCAGCGATGCCGTCGGAGATGATGCTGCGCAGGACCATCGGGCCGAACTGTGTCATACGCTCGAGGGCAGCGAACACGTCCTCGTCCCACTCTGCCAGGCCGATCATCGCGGCGAGTGTCCTGCCGCCTTGTCCGTTGAGAGCGCTGGCGAAGGTAGCCAGCATGGCGGTGACCCGATCGACGAGAGGTAGATCGGGATCGGTCGGGACAGGGGTGACATCGGCGCTCGCGCGCATGAGGTCAACGAGTATCGCGGCACGGTCAGGCCAGTGGCGATACACCGTAGCGCGGGCCACGCCCGCGTTCTGGGCGACCCTGAGATGCGTTACAGCCTCGGCACCGTGCTCAGAGAGGAGTTCCTGGGCGGCTCCGAGCATGAGGTTCTGTGTGCGCTGTGCTTGAGGATTCATCGTGCTTTCAGTCATCTTGTTGTGGTACCGTTCTCAGGATGATACAGTCTGTCTCAGATAAGTCATAATGTCTCAGTTGGAAGGTCTCTCATGCTCACGGGTCTCGGTCGCTTCGCCGCTTCACATCCATGGCGGATACTCGCCGCCTGGGCCATTACGGTAGCAATGCTCGTCGGTGCGGTCGTTGCCATCGGCCCTTCGTTCACCACCTCGATCTCTGCTCCTGCGTCGGAAAGTAGCGAAGGCCTCGATGTTCTGTCCACACAGTTCCCCAACGCCGGTGGAGAACCGGCAACGATCGTGTTCAGCGCTGATCTAGGTGTTGAGGATGTCGAGGTCAAGACGGCCATGTCGCAGCTCTTCGAGGACACGAAGTCGATCGATGGGGTTGTCAACGTGGTGAGCCCGTACTCGCCGATCGGCGGCAGTCAGATCTCCACAGATGGTGCCAGTGTCGGAACGATCGCATACGCGCAGCTTGTTCTCGAGCCAGGCATTACAACCGATGAAGGAGCCACGATGAGCCAGGAGATCGCCGCTATCTCGCCGGACATCGAAGGGCTCGAGATCGCTCTTGGCGGTGACATGTTCCGCCATCGTGAGCCGCCGAACTCGGAGATGCTCGGCATAGCGTTTGCGATCTTCGTGTTGATCATCGCGTTTGGGTCGGTGCTTGCGATGGGACTGCCCATCGCCACGGCTCTCGGTGGTGTTGGCACAGGGGTGCTCCTCACCGCACTGTTGAGCAACCTCATCGAGATGCCGGACTTCGCAGCGACGATCGGGATCATGATCGGGCTAGGTGTCGGCATCGACTACGCCCTGTTCATCGTTACGAGGTACAAGCAACATCTGGGGCGTGGCGAATCCGTTTCGGAGTCTGTGGGAGCGTCGCTCGATTCGGCTGGTCGAGCGGTGCTGTTCGCCGGCGTGACCGTTGTGGTCTCCCTTCTCGGAATGCTGCTCATGGGCGTCACGTTCGTGACGGGTCTCGCGATCGCTGCATCGACAACGGTGATGGTGACCATGGTCGCCTCGGTGACGCTCCTCCCTGCGCTGATCGGTCTCGCCGGGCACAGGATCCAGGTGACGCGACGCGGCGGTCTGCTCGCCTCCGGTCTGGTCGCGATCGCACTCTTTGGCGTTGCCCTCGACATTCCCGCGCTTCGGTTGGGGATCGTCCTCGCCGTCATCGCGGTCATCCTCGGCCGGTTCTGGGGCCCATTGAAGAAGACCGTCACCATCTCCGCAGACAAACCGCTGGAGGCGACGATCTCCTACAGGTGGAGCCGCTTCGTCCAACGCCGCGCCTGGTTGATCACGATCTCTGCGACGATCCTGTTGCTCGTCGTAGCCATCCCTGTTCTGTCTATACAGCTCGGCTTCGCAGACGCAGGAAACGACCCGGAGGACACGACGACGAGGCAGGCCTACGACATGCTCGAGGAGGGCTTTGGCCCCGGGGCGAACGGGCCACTGCTCCTCGTGACCGAGGTCTCGCCAGACGCCAACCTGCAGGAGATCCAGAAGGCATCAGGTGCGCTTGGCTCCGTGGATGGGATCGCGAGCGCGTCGATGGCGATTCCAAACGATCCGCAGCAGCCGACTGCGGTGTTGTGGCAGGTCGTGCCGGAGACGTCGCCACAGGATGAGGCCACGGTCGACCTCGTTCATGTGCTTCGAGACACTGTCATCCCGACGATCAACGAGAGAGCGGATACCGACATCCTGGTGACGGGCCCGGTCGCGGCGAATATCGATTTCTCCGAGTACCTGGGCCAGCGGATCTGGTACTTCTACGGAGCGGTGCTGTTGATCTCGTTCCTGTTCCTCATGATCGTCTTCCGGTCTGTCCTGGTTCCGCTCAAGGCGGTCGGGATGAACCTTCTTGCGATCGGTGCTGCATACGGCATCGTTGTTGCCGTGTTCCAATGGGGATGGGGTGGAGATCTTCTCGGTATCTCGCCTGGACCAATCGAGCCCTTCATCCCGATGATGCTGTTCGCCATCGTGTTCGGCCTCTCCATGGACTACGAGGTATTCCTTCTGACCCGTATCAGGGAGGAGTACGACCGGATCGGGGACAACGCAACGGCCGTGGCTGACGGGCTGGCGCACACGGCGAGGGTGATCACGGCAGCGGCCCTGATCATGGTGTTCGTGTTCGGCAGCTTCGTGCTCGAAGACCTGAGGACCATAAAGATCCTCGGTCTCGGGCTCGCAGTTGCGGTCGCCATCGATGCAACGGTGATACGCATGCTGCTCGTTCCGGCGACCATGCAGCTTCTCGGAGACAGGAACTGGTGGATACCGCAATGGCTCGACCGCATCCTGCCCGATCTCGTCGTTGAGCCCGCACCGGCGGGACTGTCCGGCGAACCAAGCGAACCAAGCGAACCCGTGCCCGAGCCGGTGTAACCCCCGGCCGGGCGTCCCTCTCCCATTCCGCGGGCTGACCACGTCATATAGGACGCCACGAACCCTGGGTTCACGACGTATCCCATTCCGCGGGCTGATCACGTCATATAGGACGTCACGAACCCTGGGTTCAGTTGACCTGCTGTTCGTGTCACAGGGTGTCGTTACACTCGCCCGACGCGCAGCGAAACCGGAGCGAAGGCGTGTCTAGCGGCAAGATCGTCATCAAAGGCGCACGAGAACACAACCTGCAGAACATCGATCTCGAACTCCCGCGCGAACAGCTCATCGTGTTCACCGGGCTCTCCGGGTCTGGAAAATCGTCTCTTGCGTTCGACACGATATATGCCGAGGGCCAGCGCAGGTACGTCGAGTCACTGTCGGCGTACGCTCGCCAGTTCCTCGGACAGATGGACAAGCCCGACGTCGACTTCATCGAAGGGCTCTCACCGGCGATCTCTATCGATCAGAAGACGGCGAGCCGCAACCCGCGTTCGACCGTCGGAACCGTCACCGAGATCCACGACTACCTCAGGCTGCTCTTCGCTCGCATCGGCGTCCCGCACTGTCCGAACGATGGCAACGCCGTGTCGCGCCAGACGCCCCAGCAGATCGTCGACCGGATACTGGAACTCGGCGACGGTACGCGATTCCAGGTGCTCGCACCGGTCGTGCAGGGGCGAAAAGGGGAGTACGACAGCCTTGTTACGGACCTTCTCAAAGCCGGGTTCTCCCGCGCACGCATCGACGGTGACGTCAAGGACCTCGCTGACGATCTCGATCTCGCCAGATACGAGCAGCACACGATCGAGGTCGTCGTCGACCGACTTGTGCGCAGAGAAGGGATCGAACGGAGGCTGACGGACTCCGTCGAGACGGCTCTCGGCCTTGCCGAGGGCTCAGCCGTCGTGGATATCGAGGACGGGCCAACGCTCACGTTCTCCCAGGCGTTCGCATGCCCGGAGTGCGGGCTCTCGTTCGAGGAGTTGCAGCCCCGGAACTTCTCGTTCAATAGTCCCTACGGTGCGTGTCACGCCTGCTCCGGGATCGGAACCCGGTACCAGGTCGATGCAAGCCTCGTCGTGCCCCAGGAGGACATGACACTCGCAGAGGGGGCGATCGCACCGTGGAGGGGCCGTCACCGGATGACGTACTACCAGCGGCTGATCCGTGCAGTTGCGAACGCACATGACATCGATACAGACGTGCCTTGGAAAGACCTCGCTGAATCCGACAAGGACCTGTTCCTCCTCGGCGGACACGATGCGTCATACACGATCAGGTACGAGAACCGTTTCGGCAGGCAGCGTTCGTACGACGCCACCTACGAAGGGGTCATGAACTGGGTCGATCGACGATATCGCGACTCGGAGTCCGACGGTGCAAGGGCGAGCTATCAGCAGTACATGCGTGAGATCCCGTGCGGGAGCTGTGACGGTGGTCGGCTCAATCCCGTGACGCTCGCAGTCACAATCGGTGGGCTCAACATCGCCGACGTGTCACACAAGAGCCTCGGGCACACGCTCGAGTTCCTCAATACGATCGAGCTCCGGGAACGGGATGCCACGATCGCCGAACCCGTAGTCAAGGAGATCTCAGAGCGTCTCGCGTTCCTCGTCTCGGTCGGTCTCGACTACCTGACACTCGCCCGGTCGGCAGCGACCCTTGCGGGCGGCGAGGCACAGCGCATCCGGTTGGCGACACAGATCGGATCAGGCCTCGTCGGCGTCCTGTACATCCTCGATGAGCCATCGATCGGCCTCCACCAGCGTGACAACCAGCGTCTGATCGAGACGTTGCTCAGACTGCGAGACCTCGGCAACACGTTGATCGTCGTCGAACACGACGAAGAGACGATCAGGATCGCCGACCACATCGTCGACATCGGTCCAGGTGCCGGCGAACACGGTGGCAAGATCGTCGTTCAGGGATCCATCGGGGATGTCGAGGCTGCCGATGCATCGGTGACCGGCAAGTACCTCTCGGGAGAACGGCACATCCCGGTGCCGGGTAGCCGACGCCGGGGAAGAGAGGAATCGATCACCGTCGTCGGGGCAAGCGAGAACAATCTCAAGAACATCGAGGTGTCGTTTCCCCTGGGCAAGTTCACCGCCGTCACCGGTGTTTCCGGCAGCGGCAAGTCGTCTCTCATCCAGCAGATCCTCGACAAAGCGCTCCGAGCGTCCCTTCACGGCTCGAGGGTGCTCCCTGGTCGCCATCGACGCATCGAAGGTCTCGAGCACATCGACAAGGTCATCAACATCGATCAGTCGCCGATCGGCAGGACACCCCGGTCGAACCCCGTGACCTACACCAAGGTGTTCGATGCGATCAGGCAACTGTTCGCAGCGACCCCCGACGCCAAGATGCGCGGGTACAAGCCGGGACGGTTCTCGTTCAACGTCGCTGGCGGCCGGTGTGAGAACTGCAAGGGTGACGGGACGCTCAAGATCGAGATGCACTTCCTCCCCGACGTGTACGTTCCGTGTGATGTGTGCGGGGGGTTGCGCTACAACCGTGACACGCTCGAAGTCAAGTTCAAAGGGCACTCGATTGCAGACGTCCTCGACATGTCGATCGAGGAAGCGCTCGGGTTCTTCGAGCACCAGCCGAGGATCGCACGCGTGCTCGGAACGCTCTATGACGTGGGTCTTGGATACGTGCGACTCGGTCAACCGGCACCGACCCTGTCTGGTGGTGAAGCTCAACGTGTCAAACTCGCGTCTGAGCTTGGCAAGCGTTCCACGGGACGGACGCTCTACATCCTCGACGAGCCGACGACGGGACTCCATTTCGAGGACATCAAGAAACTCCTCGGCGTTCTCCAACGCCTCGTGGACGGAGGGAACACGGTCATCGTGATCGAGCACAACCTCGACGTCGTCAAGTCTGTCGATTGGGTCATCGACCTCGGCCCCGAAGGTGGCGACGGCGGCGGGTACGTCGTCGCGGTCGGAACGCCTGAAGATGTTGTCGAGATCCCCGAGAGCTACACCGGCAAGTTCCTGCGTGAGATGTTGTGACCATGGGGACCTGGGATGACCTTGCGGACTGGTGGGCCGCTGAGGTCCAGGACGATCCTGCGTACGAAGGAGACGTGCATCCCATTCTGGTGGAGCTACTCGAAGGTACTGCCGGCAGCGCGATCGACCTCGGGTGTGGTGAGGGACAGGGCATGCGCCTTGTCGGGGGAGAGGTGTTCGGCACAGACCTGTCGATGTCGCTCCTTGAGCGTGCACAGGCGACAGCGCCCGTCGTCCAGGCCGTACTTCCGGGGCTTTCATGGGTCAGGGACGCATCACTCGATCGCGCGATCAGCGTCTATCTCGTGGATCTCATCGCTGACCATGGGATGTTCTTTGCGGAGACAGCCCGGATCGTCAAGCCGGGTGGCCATCTCGTTGTGGTCATCAACCATCCCGTGTTCACCGCTCCAGGGTCAGCCCCCTTCATCGATGACGACGGTCAGGTTCTGTGGCGCTGGGGAACCTACTTCGAGCCAGGCTCGTCGAGTGAGCCGGCAGGTGATGGAGCCGTCGAGTTCTTCCACCGGCCTGTTGCGGACATCCTGACATCAGCTGCACGCAGCGGCTGGGTCTTTGAGGAGATGATCGAGCGAGGCCTGAGCGAGGAAACCATCGCACGCATCCCTGGATATGCGGGCCAGGAACACGTCCCCCGCCTCGCAGGCTTCAAATGGAAGAGGGCGTAGGACGCACTACGGCTGTTGGCTGTTGGCTG
>JBDLIR010000038.1:0-10365 GCA_039714815.1 Actinomycetota bacterium
GATCGACGCTGTCTCGAGTGAGATCACCGGCATCTATGAGGAAGAAGTTGCCCAACCCTGAGAGCTGAAGCCCTCAGATGTCGGCCGGTTTACTTGCCTGGTTCGACGATCGGGCCGTCGTATGTGCCATTGAGGAGCTTCTCGAGCGTCGAGCGGGCCGAGGCACGCTTCGTGTAGCCCTGGCTCTGGGCGACGATCTGCCCGTTGGAAGCTTTCACGCGGAATGCCCACTTGCCGTTCTTCTGCTGATAGAGCTCGCCTTTGCCGGCCATGTCCGTCACATCCTCCTGTTGGACTCACCTGTCACCCTAGGCGCGTACGCGTGCGAAGGCATCTCGGCGGTTCCGTCCCTCTTCCATTCCGCGGGCTGACCACGCCATATAGGACGTCACGAACCCTGGGTTCGCGGGTGCGTGGGTTGCTTACCTGTCTTCGATGGCCGGGAACGGTCGCTCGGTCTCGCCGACATAGAGTTGACGGGGGCGCATGATCTTCGTCTCCGGATCGAGGTTCATCTCCATCCAGTGTGCGATCCAGCCTGGGAGTCTTCCCAGGGTGAAGAGCACGGTGAACATGCGGAGAGGGAAGCCAAGGGCACGGAACAGGATGCCTGAGTAGTAGTCGACATTCGGATAGAGGTTTCGCTCGGCGAAGTACGGGTCGGCAAGCGCCGCTGCCTCGAGTTCCCTCGCGATGTCGAGCAACGGATCCGACTGGTCCATACCATCGAGTACCTCTTGTGCGAATCCCTCGATCACACGAGCGCGCGGGTCGTAGTTCGTGTACACCCTGTGGCCGAAACCCATGAGCCGGAAACTGTCGTTCTTGTCCTTGGCTCGAGCGATCGTTGATGCGATGGTCGCATCGGGGTCGGCGTGAATCGCCTTGAGCTGGTCGATGACGGCCTGGTTCGCGCCACCGTGCAGAGGACCCCAGAGGGCACCCATACCGGCAGCAACGGAGGTGAACATGTTGGCACGGCTCGACCCGACCCCTCTGACCGTCGACGTAGAGCAATTCATCTCATGATCCGCATGCAGGATGAGGAGCATGTTCAAAGCCTTGATCTTCACAGGATCGATCGGCTCGTCTGAAATCGGGTTCGTGAAGATCATGCGCAGGAAGTTCTCCACGTAGCCGAGACCGGCGTCCGGATAGACGTACGGCTCGCCGATGGACTTCTTGTATGCCCACGCAGCGATCGTCGGCATCTTGGCGATCAGTGTTCGAGCACCGCGATCGATCTCATCTCCGACCATTGGCTTGCGATAGACGTCGTAGAACGTCGAAATCGCGTTCGTCGCTGAGGAGAGAACAGCCATTGGATGTGCTCTGCGGGGAAACGCGTCGAAGAACGACCTCATCTCCTCGTTCAGCAGGGAATGCTCAGCGATCTCTGACTCCCACGTATGGAGTTCATCAGCGTTGGGCAACTTGCCGTACAGGAGGAGATAGGCGACCTCGAGGAAGGAACTCTTGCTCGCGACATCTTCGATGCGATACCCGCGGTGGAGGAGCAGTCCTGCGGCGCCATCGATGTAGGTGATCGACGATCGCGCAGTTGCCGTGTTCCCGAACCCGGGATCGAACGCCACGTAGCCGGTATCAGCTCTCAGTTTCCTGATGTCGAAGCCTGGCTGGCCGACCGTGGATTGGTACACATCAAGGGTCACCGGTCCCTTGCCGAAGTCGAGTTCTGCGGTGTTGTCAGTCATTCGTATCTGACCTTTCGTGTCCGAGGCGGGGGTTGTGTGGACATCTGGCCGCCACGCAACCCTGATCGTCTGATTCTAATGGGCAGATGAACCGACCAGTCCGTGTGCTACCTTTGCAGTTCCAAGGAGACTGCATTGATCGACCTCAAGGGCAGAAAGAAAGTTGCACCGATCCTCGAACCAGTCGCTGCTGGTTTGGCGAAGATCGGACTTACCCCCGCGTTCGTGACGATCGTGGGCCTTGCCGTGACGATCGGCGGCGCTGCTCTCATCGCGACGGGACACCTGATCGCCGGCGGCCTGACCGCGGGTCTCGGCGTAGCTCTCGATGCGCTCGACGGCCCCCTCGCACGCAAGCTCGGCACCGCGTCAGATCGGGGTGCGTTCCTCGATACGATGTCTGACCGTCTCGGTGAGATCGCTGTCTGGGTCGGACTCACCGTATACCTGAGCGAAGAGCCGCGTTTGTTGATCTTGTGCATCGTTGCGTTGGCGTTCTCGCTTCTCGTCCCGTACGTGCGATCCAAAGCTGAGTTGTACGACCTCGAGGGCAAGGGCGGCTGGATGGGCAGAGCAGAGCGCATGATCCTGATCCTGGCCGGGATCATCATCGTCGGCGCCGGTGCGCCGATCATGGAAGCGGTTCTGTGGGTGTTCGTCGTGCTGACCGGTTTCACGGTCGTTCAGCGCATTCGCAAGACGTGGCAGCAACTCGACACGTGAAAGCGTGGCTCAGCTACATCCCGTTTCGGGTGGCTGCTGCGGTGTTCGGCCTGCTCCCGGAGCCTGCAGTTCGCTGGCTCGGAGAGACCGGTGGCAAGATATGGCATGCGAGGTCCGGCGACCGGATACCGCTCCTGACATCGCACATGCGCCGCGTTCTCGGCGAAGAGGCTACCGACGCGGCCGTCGGCGAGGCTGTCGAGGGGATGTTCCGCTCGTATGCTCGTTACTGGGCTGAGACGTTCTGGTTCCGACCTCGCAAGAAGTCGGCGATCTCTGGCCGTGTCGAACATGTGAACTTCGAACCCATCTACGCCGCTCAGCAGGCAGGGAGAGGCATCGTGTTCGCTGTCCCGCACATGGGCAACTGGGAGGTCGCTGGGATCGTTGCAAACGAGATCGGCTCTCCGATCATGGCGGTGGCAGAAGACCTTCCCAACGAGCACATCACGAAGTGGTTCGTCGATCTTCGTCGCAAGTTCGATATCGACATCGTCCTGACGACAGACCCGGGCCTGCGTTCGAAGCTGATGCGGAGACTCAAGGACGGGGGAGCGATAGCGCTCCTCGCAGACAGGGATGTGACGGGCGGCGGTGTCGAAGTGGAGTTCTTCGGTGGAGCTGCTCCTGTCCCCGTCGGCCCCGTGGTTTTCGCCGAACTCACCGGGGCGTCGTTGATCCCCGTCGCTGCGTACTTTCAGGAGGGGCCAGGCCACAGGATCGTTGTACACGACGAGGTCGTGCTTCCCGAAGGCGAGAGCCGCTCAGAACGCGTCTCAGCCGGAGCCCAACTGTTGGTCCGTTCGCTCGAGGAACTCATCGCGCAGGCACCGCCGCAATGGCATCTGTTCCAGCCTCACTGGCTCGACGACCCCGGTCGACGGAGCACATCATGAAGATCGCGCTCGTATGCCCCTATGACCTTGGCAGGCATGGCGGGGTCCAGGACCAGGTCATTCGCTTGTCCTCCTGGCTTGAGGATCTGGGCCATGACACAGTCATCGTCGGCCCGGGAGACGAAGGTCCACCAGGGGCGATCCTTGTCGGTTCGGTGAAGGTGATCAAGGCGAATGCTGCAGCGACACCGATCGCGCTCAGTCCGAAGGTGTCGTCACGCCTCAAAGCTGCCGTGGAGGACGTCGACGTCATCCACATCCACGAACCGCTGATGCCGACGGTGTCGATGGCGGCTACCCGGATCTCGGACAAGCCGACCGTCGGGACGTTCCACGCAGATCCACCAGGGTGGGCTCGCAAGGGGTACTCGGCGCTGTCCCCGTTGGTGAGGCGAGTGCTTGGCAACCTCGACGTGGTGACCACCGTCAGCCCCGTCTCGAGATCGGCGATCGAACCGTTCGTCCAGGCTCGCCTCATCCCGAATGGGATCGATACGGCATCGTACGCCCCGGGCACGAAGACCATGGGAAGGGTTGCATTCGTCGGCAGGGACGATGCTCGTAAGGGACTCGACGTTCTCATCGAGGCATGGCGATGGATCCACGATTCCGAACCTGCCGCCACGCTCCACATCATGGGGGCCAGGCGCGACGATCCCCCGGAAGGCGTGACCTATCTCGGACGGGTCGACGAGGGCACGAAAGCTGCGGAACTCGCCACATCGGAGATATTCGTGGCGCCGAACCTCGGCGGGGAGTCGTTCGGCATCGTCGTCGCCGAAGGCATGGCCGCGGGGGCCGCCGTCGTTGCGTCAGGCATCCCGGCATTCCTCCATGTCCTGGGAGGAGCAGGGACGATCGTGGCGCCCGGCGACAGCTCCGGTCTCGCTCAGGCGGTCATCACGTTGCTGCGTGACCCCGCGATGCGGGCAGACCTCGGAGCGAAAGCGATCGACCGTGTACAGCGCTTCGACGGGCAGCACGTGGCTCAGGAGTACGCGGCCGCTTACGCCGATGCGCTCGACAAACATCGGGTGTAGTGCAGTTGCTTTGCGCTGTAGAATCCGGGTCAACGACGAGGGGACGGATCATGACGGTTCCAACAAGTGAACACGGCACGGACAAGGTCAAGCGAGGCCTCGCAGAGATGCTCAAGGGCGGCGTCATCATGGATGTCGTCAACGCGGAGCAGGCGAAGATCGCCGAGGCTGCGGGCGCATGTGCGGTGATGTCGCTCGAACGGGTCCCCGCCGACATCAGAGCGCACGGAGGAGTCGCCAGGATGGCGGACCCCGCCAGGGTCGAAGAGATCATCAATGCCGTCTCGATCCCCGTCATGGCGAAGTCCCGCATCGGCCATTTCGTCGAAGCGCAGGTGCTCGAGTCGCTCGGTGTGGACTACATCGATGAATCAGAGGTCCTGTCTCCGGTCGACGTGTTCCATATCGACAAGCACTCCTTCACCGTTCCGTTCGTATGCGGAGCCAAGGACCTCGGCGAGGCCCTCCGTCGCATCGGTGAGGGAGCGGCGATGATCCGCACAAAGGGTGAGCCTGGCACAGGAAACGTCGTCGAAGCGGTCAAGCACATGCGGTTGATGAACGCACAGATAGCGAATCTGACGACGCTCACACCGAACGAGATGATGAACGCGGCACGCGATCTTCAAGCCCCGTACGACCTCGTGAAGGAGATCGCCGAGTCGGGCAAGCTTCCCGTGGTCAATTTCGCAGCCGGGGGAATCGCCACACCCTCCGATGCGGCACTCATGATGCAACTCGGTTGCGATGGTGTGTTCGTTGGTTCGGGGATCTTCAAATCAGGCGATCCGGCCGAGCGCGCATCGGCGATCGTGGAAGCAACGACCTTCTACAACGATGCCACCAAGATCGCGAAAGTGTCTCGCAACCTGGGAGAGGCGATGGTCGGGATCAATGTCGACACGCTGCCCGACAGCGAGATGATGCAGCTCAGAGGCTCATGACCGTCGGCGTCCTCGCTCTCCAGGGCGACTTTCGCGAGCACATAGCGATGCTGGAGTCCATCGGCAGCTCAGCCATCGAGGTCAGGACACCTGAGGACCTCGAGCGATGCGACGCGCTGGTCATCCCCGGTGGAGAGTCCACCACGATAGCAAGACTCGCAACGCGCTACGGTCTCATCGAGCCGATACGGCAGCGGTGCTCCGCAGGGATGCCCGCTCTCGGAACATGTGCGGGAATGATCTTCCTCGCATCATCGACGACTGAGGGTTTCCAACCGCAACTCGGGGTTCTGGACGCTGTCGTCGAACGCAACGCGTTCGGGCGCCAGATCGACTCGTTCGAGGCGGAACTCGCCGTGTCGGGTCTCGAAGATCCTATGCATGCTGTGTTCATCCGTGCACCGTGGATCGACAAGGTCGGGGCCGACGTCGAGGTGCTTGCATCGGTGAGAGATCCCGAAGGAGCGGTTCATCCGGTATTGGTGCGCCAGGGCCGTATCCTTGCGAGCTCATTCCATCCGGAGTTGACCGGCGACACGCGCCTGCATCAGATGCTTGTCGATTCCACGGGTTCAGGTTGAGGAGATCGCATGGCTGGACATTCAAAATGGGCCAACATCAAACATCGCAAGGGCCGTCAGGACGCCAAGCGCGGGAAGCTGTTCGCCAAGCTGATCAAATCGATCGAGTCAGCAGCCCGCAACGGTGGGGGTGACCTGTCAGCGAACCCGACGCTCGTCACCGCGGTTCAAAAGGCCAAGGACAACTCTGTTCCCAAGGACAACATCGAGCGAGCGATCGCCCGCGGCGTCGGCAACGTGGACGGCGTCCAGTACGTTGAGGCCTTCTATGAAGGGTATGCGCCAGGTGGCGTTGCCCTCTATGTCCAGATCCTCACCGACAATCGCAACCGGGCGGCATCAGATGTTCGCTCCGCTTTCTCCAAGAACGGTGGCAACCTGGGCGAGCCGGGGTCAGTGGGCTATCTGTTCGAGCAGAAGGGCTACGTCCTCGCCTCAGGCGATGAGGACTCCGTGATGATGGCAGCCATCGAGGGCGGCGCAGATGACGTCACGGCTGAAGGCGATCAATGGGAGATCATCTGTCAACCAGGCGACCTCCAGTCGGTTCGATCTGAACTCGAAACAGCGAGCATCGCGATCGTCTCGGCAGAGGTCACCTACCTACCCGCAACGTCCGTTGCGGTTGATGCAGCGACCGCACCCAAAGTGCTCCGCTTGGTCGACGCACTCGATGACCTCGACGACGTGCAAGAGGTCTTCGCCAACTTCGACATCTCCGATGAGGTCCTGGCGTCGCTGGAGTAGGCCTGTTACGAAGATGAGCGTAGCGGTTCTTCCAGTCTGCCCTGACTTACGCTACGCTACGAACATATGTTCGTATTAGGCATCGATCCGGGACTCACGCGTACCGGCTACGGGATCGTCGAATCGTCGGGCGGCACAACCCGTGCGGTAACCGCCGGGGTCATCCGCACAGACGCTGGCGCGACCATGGCTCAGCGGCTCATGGAACTCGGTGCAGACATCGAGGCAGTACTCGACGACTATCCGATCGATGCCGCCGCCATCGAGCAGGTGTTCATCAACCGCAACCGCACAACGGCGGTGGCCGTGGCCAGGGCATCTGGCGTGATCCTGGCGACGATCGCATCGCGGGGGGTGAGCGTCGCCGAGTACACGCCGTCGCAGATGAAACTCGCGATCACCGGATCCGGCTCTGCCGACAAGGAACAGATCGCAACGGTTCTGGCGATGCGACTTGGGCTCTCGAAGATCTCCGGCCCCGCAGACGCGGCGGATGCACTTGGCATCGCGGTGTGTCATCTCCAGAACTCAGGACGCCGCATTGCAGGGAGATCCGCATGATCGGCAGGCTGCGCGGCGTGCTCGCGGAGAAGGCCGACGGTGCGGTCATCGTCGATGTTGGCGGTGTGGGGTACGTCGTAGCGGTGACGCCACGAACCCTCGCAGACCTTCCCCAGGTTGGTGAAGAGGCCGTCCTCCACACACATATGCATGTACGCGAGGACCAGTTGTCGCTGTTCGGTTTCGATGGCGCTGCGGACCGGGATCTGTTCTCGCTGCTCCTCGGTGTCTCCGGTGTAGGCCCGAAGGTAGGGCTTGCGATCCTCGCGACGATGACACCGGACCAGTTGCGGATGGCTGTCGTTTCGGGTGATACAGAAGCGCTCACCGCGGTGCCGGGGATCGGCAGACGAAGCGCAGAGAAACTCATGGTCGAACTGCGACCGAAGATGGAGGCCTCCCTCGATACTTCCAGCACCTCCGGGCCGATGTCGGAGGTACGCCAGGCGCTGGCAAGCCTCGGCTATTCGCCAGACGAGATCCGGGATACGCTTGGGGCGATGTCTCAGGACCTGTCGGTTGAAGAACTCCTCAGACGTTCGCTCCAGCAGCTAGGCAAGGGTCGTACCGCATGAGAGAAGAAGGGCTCCTCACAACCACTTCGATACCTGAGGAGATAGAGATCGAAGTCGGGTTGCGACCGAGGAAACTCGACGAATTCGTCGGCCAGGAAGCTCTCAAGGAGCGACTGTCCATCCTCATCGAGGCCGCAGCCGAGCGCGGAGAGTCTGTCGACCATCTGTTGTTCTCCGGCCCACCCGGGCTTGGCAAGACCAGTCTTGCGGCGATCGTCGCCTCTGAAATGGGAGCGGCTTTCCGTTCCACATCAGGGCCCGCCCTCGATAGGCCCGGAGACCTCGCAGCGGTCATAACGAATCTCGAGCCGGGCGACGTGCTGTTCATCGATGAGATCCACAGGCTCCCCAGACAGGTGGAGGAGGTGATGTATCCGGCGATGGAAGACGGTCAACTCGACATCATCGTTGGCAAGGGCCCCGCGGCACGATCGATCAAGATCGACCTGCCGGCCTTCACGCTCGTGGGCGCCACCACCCGCGTCGGCCGTGTCGCTCCGCCGCTGCGAGACCGCTTCGGGTATGTTGCACGTCTCGACTTCTACGGTGACGAAGACCTTGCAGCAATCGTCGATCGTTCTGCAGGACTGCTCGACGCGTCCGTCACAGAGGATGGATGCCATGCGATCGCGAGACGATCGAGGGGAACGCCGCGGATCGCAAACCGGCTGCTCCGAAGGGTCCGTGACTATGCAGAAGTGCGTGCAGAAGGGATGATCGACGCGTCGACAGCCGATACGGCTCTTGAGATATTCGAGGTCGATGAAGTCGGATTGGACAAGGTAGACCGGTCCATCCTCGAGGCGATGATCCTCAAGTTCGGTGGCGGCCCTGTCGGTCTTTCAACGCTTGCGATCGCTGTCGGGGAGGACCCGGAGACCGTCGAGGACGCATATGAGCCGTTCCTGATACTCGAGGGGCTCTTGCAACGCACCCCGCGCGGGCGGATCGCCACCGAGCGAGCGTACCAGCACCTCGGTGTCGAGTTCGTCGCCGGTCGGGATCAGGGAAGGCTCATCTGAGCGTACCCTCAGACGATGCACACGAAGGAATTCGACTACGACCTGCCTGAGGCGGCGATCGCACAGAAAGCGATCGAACCCCGCGATAGCTCCCGCCTGCTCGTCGCCGATTCCATGTCGGACATGCACTTCAGCGACCTTCCTGTGGTCCTGGACCCTGGAGACCTCGTGGTGGTGAACAGAACGAGGGTCAGGGCGGCGAGGCTCATCGGACGACGGCTGCCTGGCGGTGGGCGAACCGAGATCCTGTTGACCCAGCGGGTCGATCCGCAGAGATGGAGAGCTCTCGTGCGTCCGGCAGCGAAACTTCGAGCCGGCTCTCAGATCGCATGTGATGGTCTGGACGTGTCCCTGCTCACAGATCCAGCCGAAGGCGTTGCAACGGTCACTATCACTGCCGACGGGGACGTGGAGCAGGCCATCGAATCCGGTGGCGAGATGCCACTGCCACCGTACTTCAAGGGAACGATCGACCACCCGGATCGATACCAGACGGTCTTCGCCGACCGGCTCGGTTCGTCTGCTGCTCCCACCGCCGCGCTGCACTTCACCCACGACGTGCTCGACTCGCTCAGCATCAGGAACATCCCCGTCGCCACGGTCGAACTGGAGGTCGGTCTGGACACGTTCAGACCCATGCTCGAAGGACACGTCGAGGATCACCGTATCCACACAGAACGCATCGTGGTCCCCGCGTCGGCGGTAGCCGCGGTAGCTGCCGCGCGTCTTCGTGGAGGCAAGGTCGTCGCGGTCGGGACAACGGTTGTGCGTGCGCTCGAATCAGCGGGGAGAAGGGGCGGGCAGATCTCACAGTTCGACGGACCGACGAGTCTGTTCATACGACCCGGGTACGTACCGAAGGTCGTTGACGGCGTCGTGACCAACTTCCATGCTCCACGAACCACCCTCCTCGTGCTCCTCGCTGCCCTCATGGGGGAGCGGTGGCGCGATGTGTACGCCCACGCACTCGACAACAACTACCGATTCCTATCGTTCGGTGACGCTATGTACTTCGAGACCGACCGATGACCCAACCCGTTTCCTTCCACGCCACGTCAGCAGATGGGTCGGCCCGAACCGGCATCATGGACACCCCTCACGGCAGTGTCGAGACCCCGAGCTTCATGGCCGTGGGCACGAGGGCATCCATCAAGACACTCGACACCGAAGACATGGACCGCCTCGGTGCTCAGATCCTTCTCGCGAACACGTACCACCTCATGCTGCGCCCGGGTGAAGACATCGTTGCCAAGCTCGACGGTCTGCACGGCTTCATGGCCTGGGATGCACCGATCCTCACCGATTCGGGTGGGTACCAGGTTCTGTCGCTTCGTCCTCGCATCAGCGAAGACACCCTCGTGTTCAAATCGACATACGACGGGTCGCGCATCGAGCTGAATCCAGAGCGGTCCGTCGCTGTACAAGAGGCACTCGGTGCCGACATCGCAATGGTCCTCGACGTGCCTGTCAACCTCCCCGTTGATCGCGAGATCGCCGAGAGGTCCATGTACCAGACACTCCGGTGGGCCGAGCGCTCGAAAACAGCCAAGACGCGGGCAGA
>JBDLIR010000039.1:0-10268 GCA_039714815.1 Actinomycetota bacterium
CGGCCAGGCGGTCTTGTTCGATACGAACGTCGAGATGGGCGTCGGGATACTGCTGGCTATCGTCGGTCTTGCGCAGATCGTCACGCAGGTCGGCATCCTCCCGCGGTTTCTCTCTATCTTCGGCGAGGCGCGCCTCATCACGGTCGGCATCGTGATCAGGGCGGTCGGACTCGGCGTATTCGCCGTGATGGTCGAACCCTGGCAGGCCGCGATCGGCAGCGTCTTCTTTGCGGCCGGCGGTGGTTTGACGACGCCCGCAGTCCAGTCTCTGTCCACTCGAGTCGCGGACGACTCCCTGCGCGGAGGGATCCTCGGGCTTGTCAACGCCTCCCAAAGCCTGTCGATCATCATCAGTACGGCGATCGGAGGAGTCCTGTTCGCGTTCGGCCCCTACATACCGAATATCGCGGGATTCGGCGTGGCCGTCGCATCGCTCATCCCCGCAATTGCGATTTCTCGCATGATGCACCGACAGGTAATCTCGCAGCACCAGGAATGAGGCACAGTGGCAGATATCGGATTCATCGGGCTCGGCATCATGGGCCACGCTATGGCGGCGAATCTCATCAGGTCGGGTTTCGACACGATCGTTTGGAACCGGACATCGTCTCGGGCTGATGACCTCGTGGCCCTCGGGGCCACCGCAGCGTCTACTCCTCGAGACGTGGCCCGCGAGGCCGACGTCGTGATGGTGTGCGTCTCGGACACGCCGGATGTGGAGGCAGTGGTCTTTGGCGAGGGCGGCGTCAGTTCCGGAATCACGGCCGGTTCACTCATCATCGATCATTCAACGATCAGCCCCGGCGCGACGAAGGATTTCGCCGCCCGGATCGCCCAGCTCGGCGCGCACTGGCTCGACGCTCCGATCTCTGGCGGATCAGAGGGAGCTGCCAACGGGACGCTCAGCATCATGATCGGCGGCGATGCCGCGCAGATCGAACGGTCGCTACCGTATCTGGAGGCAGTCGGTTCGACGATTACCCATGTCGGCCCCCAGGGTGCAGGCCAGCTCGTGAAGGCCGTGAACCAGATCCTCGTTGTCGTCAACCAACTCGCCGTCTCCGAGGCGCTGTTGCTCGCCGAAGCGGGAGGCCTCGACCTCGACGCGACGCTGTCTGCAGTCGCCGGCGGAGCCGCTGGGTCGTGGATGTTGTCCAATCGTGGTCCGCAGATGGTCGTACGAGACTGGTCACCGGGGTTCACGATCGACCTTCAACAGAAGGATCTACGGTTGGTGCTCGAGGCTGCCAATGAACTCGGCGTACCGATCCCCGGCACGGCACTCGTGTATCAGATGTATCGTGCGTTGCAGAGTCAAGGTCTCGGAGCTGAGGGGAACCATGCGTTGGTGAAGGCCCTCGAGCTGATGTCCGGCGTCGAGGTCGGGTCAGATGACTGACGAAAGGACCATCGGAGTCGGGCCCCACCCACTCCCTTGGCCGGAAGATCCCAGGCTCGACGAGGATCTTCTCGCCCACGGCGACACCCGCAACGTCATCGACGAATATCGCTACTGGAGCAAGGAAGCGATCATCCAGGACCTCGATACGCGACGCCACAGTTTCCACATCGTGATCGAGAACTGGCAACACGACTTCAATATCGGCACCATCGTACGCAACGCGAACGCGTTCGGGGCTCACACCGTCCACATCGTCGGGAAGCGCCGCTGGAATCGCAGAGGTGCGATGGTGACCGACCGGTATCAGCACATCGAGCACCATCCCAGCGTGGAGGACTTCGCTGGATTCGCGACCGCCGAAGACCTGCCCGTCGTGGGCATCGACATTGTCGCCGGTTCCACTCCCATCGAATCCGCCACACTCCCCCACCGCTGTGTGCTCGCCTTCGGCCAGGAAGGGCCAGGGCTGTCAGTAGAGATGCGGGAACTGTGCGACCGCATCCTGCATGTGACGCAGTACGGTTCGACGAGGTCGATCAACGTGGGCGTCGCGTCAGGTATCGCGATGTACAGCTGGGCGCTCCAGCACGCCTGAACCGAGCCTGCGAGCGATCAGTTCGATCTCGTCAGATCCTGCGCTGTTGAGAATGGGATAGGGATCCTGGAGGAAGTCTCGATCGTTGAATGGGATCGCTATTCGTCGCCTGGATCGATCTGGTTCGAGGAAGGGCTCCAGATGCCCACGAGGCGGGCCACAACGATCACGAGATACATCTGCGCTGTAACAGCGGCCAGCACAGACACCATCCGCGCAGCGTCCGTGTACGGTGACAAGTCCCCGTACCCGAGCGTCGTGATCGTTACGAACGCGAAATAGACAAACGCTGTTGAACGGGGTGGCACCTCGAAGAACCCGATGGACTCTTCCATGGCGATAGCGAGGAACGTGAGCGACACGCCGATGAGCAGGTACACCGTGATGGCGCCGAGGATCGTCTGGATCGTGACGCGATCCGAAGCAAGCACCTGTCTCAGGACGAGCGCTGGTGCTGCAAGGACGAGGAGTACCCACATGAAGGAGATGGTCTTTTCGAATATGGGGTGGGAGGTGAACAGGAAGCCGACGATCGCCGTGAAGACGAGAGCGCCGATGACCGTCCCGAACCACCGTTGGTGTTTATGCGACACCTGGGTGATGCGCAGCGTGGCGAACAGGACACCGCCGGCGAGGACAGTTAGGAGCATGCGAACCACAGGGCGGGCGTCGTCTGATAGCGGGGGCGATCCGATCAACCCGAGGAGACCGATGATCAGCGCGACGATGACCAGGAGGAAGGCGAAGCGCCCGACGTCCGCCTGTTGGCTGGTGCCGTTCGATCGTTGTTCGGTCGGTGACATGCACTCATACTACGGGAGGAGTGCGGTTCTGCCGAGCTTGGCATCGACACTGCGTTTTGAGTTGTGGGAAGATCGGGTTACCTTCACGCAGCAGGGGAAGAGGCCGGCGTCCGATTGGGAGTTTCGTCACGGTGAATTGGTGGTGCGAACGGTGAAGCGGTGGTACGGAGCCGTCTCGGTAGCGGCGGGGTTCGCTGTGGTGCTCGCGATGATCCTGGCGTTTTCTGGTGATGACGCGGATACGGATTCTTCCCTGGCGTCATCTCCTTCTTCAACGGTCCCGGTCACGACGACGGTCCCGGTCACGACGACGGTCCCGGTCACGACGACGGTCCCGGTCACGACGACGTTCGCACCCCCGGAGGGATCCGAACGTGCCACGGTCACCAGGATTGTCGATGGAGATACGATAGAGGTCGAGATGCTCCCTGGTGGTTCAGAGACCATCCGATTGATCGGCATCAACACTCCCGAGTCCGGGGAGTGCTTCTCTGAGGAGGCATCTGTTGCTCTTGGCACACTGCTGCTGAACGAAGTGGTCACCATCGTGGCTGACACGTCGGACATGGATGAGTATGGCAGGCTGTTGAGGTATCTCTGGCTCGACTGGGGTGTCTTCGTCAACGAGATCATGGTGCGTGGCGGATATGCACAGGCGCGAGACTTTCCGCCTGACTCTCAGTACGCCACCGAGTTCGCCGCTGCACAGGATGCCGCTCAGGCTGATTTGATCGGTATCTGGGCTGAAGATGCGTGCGGGACGCCCAGAGGCGTGGATCTGCGGGTCATCGATGTGATGCACAACCCTCCAGGTCCTGACGACGACAGTCTGGTCAGTGAGTGGGTCGATGTCGTGAATGCAGGGCCCACGGACGTTTCGATGCGAGACTGGGTGCTGAAAGACGAATCGTCCCGCCACCGGTACGCCTTCCCCGACACGTTCGTCGTCAGAGCGCAATCGACGGTTCGGGTTCACACCGGTTGCGGCGTAGATGGCGACACGTCGCTCTACTGGTGCAACGAATCTGCCGTGTGGACCAACTCTGGTGACACGGCGTTCCTCCTCGATCCGAACGGCAACATCGTCTCGTTCTACGAGTTCTGAGCGATCTGGCGTCAGCCACGACAGCAGGCCGGCCTTGGTTTGGATGCTCCTGACGCCGGAATGGTTGGTTCAAGAACCGGGTGTACGCCGTTTAGCGGGGTGCCATCCTGAGCGCGCCATCCATCCGGATCGTCTCGCCGTTCATGTATCCGTTGTCGATGATCGCCAGCACGAGCTTGGCGAAATCATGAGGTTCGCCGAGTCGCTTCGGGAACGGCACGTTGGCGGCCAGAGCCTCACGCATCTCGTCGTTGAGTCCTGCCAGGAGGCTGGTATCGATGATCCCCGGTGCGATCGTGTTCACACGTATCCCGATGGTCGAGAGATCACGGGCCATGGGGAGGGTCATGCCCACGATGCCACCCTTCGACGCTGCGTACGCCGTCTGTCCCACCTGCCCCTCGAACGCCGCGATCGATGCGGTGTTGATGATCACGCCTCGTTCACCGTGGGCGAGCGGATCCGCTCTGCCCATCTCAGCGGCGGCCTGGGTCGCGACGTTGTACGAACCGATCAGATTGACCCGGAGCACACGCGTGAATCCATCGAGGTCCGCCGGTCTGCCTTTGCGGTCGAGGGTCCTCTCGCCAATGGCGATCCCCGCACAGTTGATGGCGACTCGCAGGGGCTCGCGTGCGGATGCGCGTGCAACCGCTTCGGCGACATCATCGGGGTCCGTCACGTCCGCTGCGACGAACTTGATCGCACCCTCCGTCTCATCGACGAGGGCTTCGCCGGCTTCTGTGTTGAGGTCGACGATCGTGACGTCAGCGCCGTGAGATGCCAGAGCGCGTGCCGTCGCCTCCCCGAGTCCCGAAGCGCCACCGGTTACGAGTGCTGCAGATCCTGAAATATCCATACGACGATTGTACCGACACCCCGGACGCTGGACGATTCGGGTCAGTGACGCGTCCGTCCCTGTGGCGGGTAGTAGACTTACCTAGAGGACATCATGGATCGTGTCGAGAAGATCGAACGGTATCTGCGGGCCCATCTAGCCGCAGAAGGGTCAGGCGGTGCTCCGGGATATCGCCCATCGAGCCACGCCTTCGTAACCATATCACGCCAATCCGGCACGGGCGCTCACGCGCTCGCCGAATCGATAGTCTCGATATTCGACGACCAGGAGGATTCCGCGACATTCGGAGGATGGCGGGTCTATGACAGAACCATCTGCGATCTCGTCTCTCGCGACCCGAGGTTCTCCCGTTCGCTCGATGCACTGCTCGAGGAGGAGTACAGGGCGAAATCGAGCAACATGTTCCACCAGTTGATAACCGCATCTGCCGATCAGGGCGCCGTCATGAACCGCGCGTTCCTCGTGGTGAGGGCGATCGCCGGGATGGGCAAAGCGATCATCATCGGACGCGGCGGTTCCCAGGTCACGAGAGACATGCCACACGGTGTATCCATGCGTCTCGTGTCCGGTAAAACCGATCGTATGTCCGCAGCGATGAAGCGCTTCAACTTGAATGAGCGTGAGGCAAAAGCGGAGATCAAACGCAGGGATGCCAGTCGTCAGAGGATGATCAAGGACAAATTCGGCGTCGATATATCCGATCCCCGCGAGTACGACGTTACCTGGAACGTAGGCTCCGCCACCCACGCTGAGATCGCTCACGCCGTGACAGAACTCGTCCGAAGTCGAGCAGCGTCAGGGTGATCGTACGAGCGAGGAGCCCGGAGTCCGGGTACATACTGGTCGGCCATTTCCTGACACGGACGCAGGTCGCGAGGAGAGCTGCGATCGATCGAAAGGAAGTCGTCGATCGGCCCGACCTGCTTCGTGTCGGCGGAATCTGGCTCGAAGAAGTCTATTTTGCGTTCCAGTTCGACACCAACGGTGTCAGGCAGTCGCTTGGTGTCGTTGTAGCGAGCCTTCGTCGTCTGTTCGACGATGAATCGATCGCGGACTGGCTCGTGCGGCCCCATGGGGCGCTGAGTTCGGCAACTCCCCTTGCGTGGCTCGCGGCTGGTGGCTCCCGGGAGCAAGTTACGTTGGCATCAGAGGTTGCGGGACCTGGCCGTTGACCTGAACCCGACCGCTTCTTCGGAACCCCTCTTTCGCACATGATGTCTTGCCCCAACACTGCCCTCACATTTCGTCCGCACAATCTGATGTCCCCGCTAGATTCAGGGCATGGATACCGAACATCTCGACCGGTCGATAGCAGCACTCGAATCCGCAAAGGGCGCATGGCTTGCGACCGATATCGAGGATCAGATAGATCTGTTGCGTGGGTTGCGCACGAAGACGGCGGCCAACGCACGACGCTGGGTTGACGCTGCCGCGAAGGCGAAGGGGCTCGCATTGGACTCCCCGCTTGCAGGCGAAGAATGGCTCGCCGGGCCGTACGGCATGATCGATGCGATCAACGCCATGGAAGCCACGTTGACGAGAATCGCTTCCGGGAGTGATGTTCTCGAAGGTTTCAAGGCTTCAACGAACGAAGAAGGACAGGTGACGGTCGAGGTGCTTCCTGCATCGGCAAGTGACCGGCTGCTCTTTTCGGGCTCGACGGCCGAGGTGTGGATGCAACCTGATGTCACCCTGGAATCTCTGCCAGATACGGTTGCACTGCTGCATCGCGAACCCCCCGAGCGAGGTGCTGTCTGTTTGATTCTTGGCGCAGGCAACGTGGCGTCCATCCCTCCTCTCGATGCCATCTACAAGCTGTACAACGAGCGACAAGTCGCCATCGTCAAGATGAACCCGGTCAACGAGTACCTGGGTGAGATATTCGAGACGATCTTTGAAGACTTCATCGCCGCTGACTTCATCCGATTCGTGTACGGCGGGGGCGATGTCGGTGCGTACCTGACGTCTCACCCTGGTGTTGAGACGATCCACATCACCGGCGCCGCGCGGACCTACAACACCATCCGCTACGGAGCCGGCGAAGAGGGCGAGAGGAACCGCATCGCGGATACACCTGTCAACGCCAGGCCGATCTCCGCGGAACTCGGGGGTGTCTCCCCGACTATCGTCGTGCCAGGAGATTGGTCGCGCGCCGATCTCGCGTTCCAGGCCGACCACATCGTCACACAGAAGATGAACAACTCCGGGTTCAACTGCGTGGCGGCTCAGGTGCTCATCTTGCCCGAATCGTGGGACCTGACAGACGTGTTCCTCGATGAGATCCGGTCGCAGCTCCGCGACCTCCCTGAGCGCGATGCGTACTATCCAGGGGCAAAGGACCGGTGCGAAGCCGTGATCCACGGGTCGGGAACCGTGGAGGTCTTCGGGTCGGACGAGAATCGGATACTCGTGACAGACATCGATCCGTCTGCGACCGACGACCCCACGTTCACGACCGAGTACTTCGCCCCTGCACTTGCGGTGGTGACGCTTCCGAGCCGATCCGTCGACGAGTACTGCGCTGCAGCCACGGACTTCGCAAATGACGTGCTCGAGGGATCACTCGGTGCCAACATCATCGTGCATCCAAAGACGGAGAAGGCTCACGCCGGTGTCCGGAAGATGATCTCAGCACTCAGGTACGGAGGGATCGGCGTGAACACTTGGAGCGCCTCGGTGTATCTGCTTTCCCGCTGTCCGTGGGGTGCGTACCCTGGGAATCCGCCGTCAAAGATCGGCAGCGGGACGGGGGTCGTCCACAACACGCTGATGTTCTCGAAGACGCAGAAAGCCGTTGCCAGAGCACCCTTTGCGCCGAGCCACCGGACGCTAGGCAAAGGTGAGTTCCATCTCGCTCCGAAACCGGTGTTCTTCGTGTCGAATACACAGATGCACAAGGTCGGCGAGTACCTCGTCGACTACGCCGCTTCCGGCAAGACGGCGGACATGATGAAGGTCGTCGGCGCAGCGTTACGGGGTTGAGCGTTCGATCCCGAACGCCTTCAAAGCATCGACGACTTCCCTGATCGGGAGCCCCATGACATTGGACCGTGATCCGCTGACGCTGGCGACGAGCCAGCCATCATCGCCCTGGAGGGCGTATGCGCCGGCCTTGTCGAACGGCTGCGTCCTCTCGACATAGTCGGCGAGTTCGTCGTGGGTATGTTCGTTGAACCTCACGCGCGATTCCTCGACTCCGAATCTGTGCGTGTCGCCGTCTGTGATGGTCCACCCGGTGAGAACCGAATGCGTCTCACCGGCGAGTTGTGTCAGGATCGTCACTGCTTCGAGCGGGTTCGACGGCTTTCCGATGATGGCGCCGGCGAACACGACCGTCGTGTCCGCCGCGAGCACGACGTCGGCACCGGATCGTGGAACGGCATGTGCCTTCGCATCGCTCAGGCGCGTGACGTACTCAGCGGGAGCTTCACCGGTGAAGGGAGTCTCATCGACATCTGGCTGCACGGTAGTGAACGCGATACCGGAAAGGCTGAGCAGCAGCGACCTTCTCGGAGACCCGGATGCAAGTATCAATCCCATCGTCGTGTCAACCGAACGCCGAGATGCCGGTGATGGCCTCGCCGAGGACGAGCGTGTGGATCTCGTTCGTGCCTTCATACGTGAACACAGACTCGAGATTGTTCATGTGTCTGATCACCGGATAGTCGAGCGTGATGCCGTTCGCACCGAGGATGCTGCGCGCTTCGCGGGCGGTCTTGAGTGCCATGCGGACATTCGCGAGCTTCCCGAAGTTCACATGTTCTGCCGCCAGTGTCCCGGCGTCACGTTTCTTGCCGAGGTGAACGGCGAGAAGCATGCCCATGTTCACATCGACGAGCATCTCGACGAGCTTCTGCTGTGTCAGTTGAAACGCCGCGATCGGCTTGTCGAACTGGATACGTTCGGTTGCGTACTCGAGGGCGGCTTCGTAACACGCGCGAGCGGCGCCCACCGCCCCAAAGAGAATCCCGAACCTCGCCTCGTTGAGACAGGACAGTGGACCCTTGAGCCCGGTCACGCCCGGGAGCACGGCATCGACAGGGAGCCTGACATCCGTCAGATTCAGTTCGCTGGTGACCGATACCCGCAGGGACATCTTCCCCTTGATCGTCGTTGCGCTGAAACCGGGAGTGTTCGTGGGTACGATGAACCCCCTCACTCCTTCATCTGTCACGGCCCAGATGATGGCCACGTCGGCGATCGAGCCGTTCGTGATCCACATCTTGGTTCCGTTGAGCACCCATCGATCTCCCTCGAGTCGTGCTGTCGTACGCATCGATCCCGGGTCTGATCCCGAGTCCGGCTCGGTGAGCCCGAAGCACCCGATCGTGTGCCCTGCAGACATCGAGGGGAGCCAGGTCTCCTTCTGCTCCTGGGAGCCGAACGCCCAGATCGGGTACATGGCGAGGGAGCCCTGCACGGAGACGATGCTGCGTATGCCAGAGTCCCCTGCTTCGAGTTCCATACACGCAAGGCCATAGGCCATGGCACTCGTTCCCGCACACCCGTAGCCCTCGAGATGCATACCGAAGAGCCCGAGTTCACCCATCTGTCCGATGAGTTGCCTGGGGAACTCTTCGTCTTCGAACCAGTCCCCGGCGTGTGGGATGATCTTCTCCCTGGCGAACTGGCGCACGGTCTCTTTGACGAGGCGTTCTTCGGGCGAGACCAGTTCGTCGATCTCGAGAAAGTCGTACGCATCGACGATTCCTGGGGCGAGTGGTTCAGCCACGGTACCTGCTTGTCATTGCTTGGATGTTGCGACACATGCTAGGTCACGCTGACGCCCGTATCAGAACAGCGACATCGGCTGGGGCTCCGGCCGACACGCAGCGATGCCATCCCACGCAAGGTTCTCCATGTACACCCACGATCGCCGGTGGATCGTCGACGGACCGAGCAGTTGAAGGGCTGCGCGCTGCCTGTGACACGGGTACCCCTTGTTCGACTCGAACGAATACCACGGGTAGGTGTGTGCTGCTTCACGCATCATGGCGTCGCGCGTCACCTTCGCGACGATAGATGCTGCTGCGATGGAGAGTGATCGTGCGTCACCCCTGACGATCGCTGTCGTTTCGATACTCTCGACGAAATCCCACTTTCCGTCGATGAGCGCATGGTCAGGAGTTGCGCCAAGCGCGCCCAGTGCCCGGTTGGCCGCCAGCCGTTGAGCGTCAGACATGCCGAGTTCATCGCATTCGCCGGCAGTGGCGTGTCCCACCGACCAGTACAGCGCCCAGTTCTTGATACGGGAGGCCATCGATTCACGCTCGGCCGGCGTGAGCTGTTTCGAGTCCCTGATCTTGTAGATGCGGCGTTTCGCCGGGATCACTACCGCACCGACGGTCAACGGTCCGGCCCATGCCCCCTTGCCGACTTCATCTATCCCGACGACGAGGTCATTGCCAGCGGACCACTGCTCGCGTTCGAACGACGTGCCGGGCGCGTTTCCCCGGAGTGAGCGTCTGAGCTTTGGCGCGGTGGAAGTCACAGCGGAGAGGCTA
>JBDLIR010000040.1:0-10134 GCA_039714815.1 Actinomycetota bacterium
TCCTGCGCAACCTGAGTCGATCATCATGGCTTCCCCCTCCGACCTCGCTGCGCTCGGCCACCTCCCCCACTCCGTGAGGGAGGGAAAGAAGCGTTCCGACTTCTGTCTGTGCTCTGCTAACAAAACAGAGAGGGAGCCCCGAAGGGCTCCCTCTCATCACATTCACATGAATGTCTGGTGCTACGACCTAGACGTCGGTGCGGTACCAGAACTCCATGTTCCACGTGTGGCTGGCCTGAGTTGGGTTGTGCTTGAAGTTACCCAGCTCGTCCTCCCAGACTGCTGCCGTCACGAGACGGGCATACAGCGGGATGATGACCAAGTTGTCGGCGAGGATGTCCTCAGCCTCATTGAAGAGGGCTGTAAGTTCAGCTTCTTCAACGGTTGAGTTCATGCCGTCACGAACCTCTGCGAAACGTGCAGTGGCATCGTCAGCATACGAACCCTCGGCGTCGACTCCCCAACGGTAGTAGTTGCCACCGTCTGGTGGTGGTGACTCCGGATCCCACACGTCGTGGATCGAGACGAGGCCGGACAGGCCAGGTGAACCGACCCATGCCCACTCGCCAAGGTCCCACTGACCGTTGTCAAGCGTCTCACCGAAGAACAGCGAGCTGTCCTGCAGTTCGTTCGTGTACGGGATACCTGAAGCTTCGAACATACCAACGAAGAGCTCGGACATCTTCACACGTGCGTCGTTGTTCGACGTCGTGGAGAAGGTCACCGAGCAGTCCTTACCGGTAGCTTCGACTGCAGCTGCGTAGGCTTCGCCTGCTGCTGCGTTGTCGACGCTGTACTGCGACCAGGATGCCTGGGACAGCAGTGGTGAGAACGCATCAACATAGGACTCGAGCGGCTCGACCTGGCCGGCAAGAATCTCGTCCGTGAGGACCTTCTTGTCGACTGTCTGAGCAACTGCGAGACGCATGTTGTAGTCCTCGTTACAGCTGTTCTCGTTCATTTCGAAACGAGCATCGCCGAACTGGAAGTTCAAGTGCTCCCACACCGGACCGGAGAGAACTTCAACGCGAGCACCTTCAGGCTCGAGAGCCTGGAGTGTCTCGATGATGTCCGTGTTCGGGTCTGGCTGGATGATGTCGACTTCACGTGCCTTGAAGGCGGTGATGAGCGACTCGCTCTCAGGGATGAACTTGAAGGTCACACTGTCGAGATACGGAAGCTGCTGCCCCGTCTCTTCATCGACCTTCCAGTAGTTGTCGTTCCTGGTGAGCGTTACCGACTGACCCTTCTGCCATTCGCTGAACACGAACGGGCCTGCGGAGGGCCACATCGTCTCGTTCCAGTCCGTGGCGAAGTCAGAGCCTTCCACCGCGTGCTGCGGGATGATCGTGCCGAAGATCAGCTCGTACAGCGCCGTAGGTGCTGCGAGCGTGTACTCGAACGTCTTGTCCCCAATAACGAGGGTGTCAAGATCGATGTCCTGGTACGTCGACTTGTCGGCAGGTACATCCGGGTCGAGGATGACACCGAGCGTGTACTCGAAGTCAGCACCCGAGATCGGTGTGCCATCGTCCCACTGCGCTTCGTCACGGATCGTGTACGACACGGTCATCGTGCCGTCATCGTTCAGCGTGACTCCACCGTTGTCGGTCGTCGGCAGTTCCGTCACGAGTTCAGGGATGAGTCCCAGCGTGAAGCCGTCGATCTCCTGAACACCCGCGAAGTAGCCTTGACCGATGATCGAGACGATGAAGTTGTCACCGCCGGGAACGAACGGGTTGAGCGTTGGTGGTTCCTGCGAGTCACCTACGACGGCCTCGCCACCGTACGGACGCTCAAGAGCGGCCGCGGTAGTTGTGGTCTCTGCAGGTGCTTCGGTTGTCGTTGCCGCAGGTGCTTCAGTGGTCGTTGCCACATCTTCAGCTACGGTTGTTGCTGTTGTCTCTTCAGTTGCACCGGTGTCATCATCAGTCGATGAACACGCAGCCGCCACAAGGGCGAAAGCAATGAGGAGCACCATGAACGTCACCTTGCGGCTACGCCATAATGTATTCAAGGTTGCCTCCTAGATTTGCGCTTGGTACGCGTATCGCTGCCGATCTCGTCAGAGATCAGCTCGCCAGTATCCACGTCAAAACGAACGTGGTTACGGCGAACAGGACCGCCAGGATCACCGTGAGTCGATCGAGGTTCTTCTCGACAACAGTCGAGCCCCCGATGTTCCCGCTACTCATTCCACCACCGAACATGTCACCCATGCCGCCTCCTTTGCCCGCGTGAAGCAGGATCAGGAAGATCAACGACAGTGAGACGAGTAGATGGATTACCGCGACGATTCCGTCTAGCAATGTACGAACCCTTTCTCGCACTCGGATCTGCACTGAGCAGGTCCGAACACCCCGGAGTATGGCGAGCCGTGAGCGCTACCGCAACTGCAACCGGACTATCAATAGTTAAGCTCTGGTTAATGAGCGGGTAAAGGCGAGGCGATTCGCGGCCACCGCCGTCCGTTGACCCGACGGTGATCACGAGCCAACGGTCAGTGGCTCGACACCGGAAGGCCTATCCAGCCTGGGCGGCGACCTTCGCTGCAGCTTCGGCTGCCGCCTCGGCGTCACCGAGATACGAGCGAGACAGGACGTTGAGGTCGTAGTCGAGTTCGTAGCGCGCCGGGATTCCAGTCGGGATATTCAGGTCGGATATCTCGTCATCTGAGATCCCGTCGAGGTGCTTCACGAGGGCCCGCAGGGAGTTGCCGTGGGCCGCCACAAGGACGCTCTTGCCATCGCGCAGGTCGGGGACGATGGCGTCGTACCAGTACGGGAGCATCCGCTCAACGACATCGGACAGACACTCTGAAGCCGGGAGTTGCTCGGGCGCAAGGTCGGCGTATCTCCGGTCGTGAGATGGATGCCGATCGTCGGTGACTTCGAGTTCAGGCGGACGCACCGCATACGATCTCCGCCACTGGTGGACCTGGTCTTTCCCGTATCGGTCTGAAGTCTCCTTCTTGTTCAGGCCTTGCAGCGCCCCGTAGTGACGCTCGTTGAGCCGCCAGTGCCGACGAACCGGTATCCAGGCGGCATCCATCGCATCGAGCGCGAGGTCTGCCGTCATGATCGCCCTCGTCAACAGCGACGTGTGTACGACATCGACCTCGATGCCGGCGTCGTTCATCATCGCTCCGGCAGCGACCGCCTCGGATAGCCCCCGATCGGACAAGCCGACATCTGTCCACCCCGTGAAGACGTTCTCGAGATTCCACGTGCTCTCACCGTGACGAAGAAGAATGAGGGTGTAAGTCATAAGAACAGCTTACAGCCATCAGCCGACAGCTCACAGCTAGATGGCAACTCCCTAAACCCAGTAGCGGACAACCGATGCGAACGTGTCGGGGTCGAGGGATGCTCCACCGACGAGGCCGCCGTCGATGTCCTTTTTCGCCATGAGACCGGCGACGTTCCCCGGGTTGACCGATCCCCCGTACAGCACGCGTAGGTCTTCAGCGGCACCGCCTGCGAAGCCTGCGACCGTCGAACGGACGAATGAGCACATCGCACCCGCATCATCGGCACTGGCCGTGCGGCCGGTGCCGATCGCCCAGATCGGTTCGTATGCCACGACCATCGACGCAACGACCTCTGGGTCGAGGCCGGCGAGGCTGGCCTCGACTTGTGCCCCTACGATCTCCTCGGCTCTTCCTGCGTCACGTTCTTCCTCCGTCTCGCCGACGCAGACGATGGGGGTCATGCCTGCTTCGACCACCGCTCTGGCCTTCTTGTTGACGATCTCATCGGTCTCACCGAACATCTGACGACGCTCGGAGTGGCCCACGATGACGTACGAGACGCTCAACTTCGAGAGCATCGACGGTGCGACCTCCCCGGTGAACGCCCCCTTCTCGTGCCATTCGACGTTCTGAGCGCCGAGCAGAATGGGAAGATGATCTGTCTCGATCACGGTCTGTGCCGATCGAAGTGCGGTAAATGGGGGACACACGAGAACGTCGATGCGTGCGTAGTCTTGAACGTCGAGGCGATAGCTCAGCTTCTGAACCATCTGGATCGTCTCGAGATGGTTGGCGTTCATCTTCCAGTTTCCTGCCATCAGTTTCTTACGCATCTCTTGTCTCCCTCTCCAGTACCGTGATTCCGGGCAACGAGGCGCCCTCGAGCATCTCGAGTCCTGCTCCGCCTCCGCTCGACACGTGTGCTACCTGATCTTGCTTGTTCAACATGCGGATCGCCGCAACCGAGTCTCCGCCACCGACGACTGTGTATCCCCGACCTGCTGCCATCGCCTCTGCGACCCCCTCGGTCCCTCGCCGAAACGCCTCCCATTCGAAGACACCCATCGGCCCGTTCCAGAACACGGCCTCGGCACCGACGATCGCGTCCGAGAACTGTGCGACGGTTTCAGGGCCGATGTCCAGACCGAGGCTGTGCCTTGGGATATCGGATACGGGAACGGTCTCGGATTCAGCATCAGATGCGAAACGATCAGCGACAACGATGTCACGCGGGAGGACGATCTTGTCCCCATGTTCAGATCGCATGAGGTCGCCGACCGTTGCGATCATGGACTCCTCGAGGAGCGACTCCCCGACCGAGTAGCCGGCGGCATCGAGCAGAGTGAAGCACATGCCGCCACCGATCAGCATGAGGTCGACCTTCGGCAGGAGATGCTCGATGACCTTGAGCTTGTCCGAGATCTTCGCACCGCCCATGACGACCACGTACGGCCGGTCTTCTCCTTCGAGAAGTCTGTCGAATGCGGTCACCTCAGCAGCGAGCAACCTGCCTGCAACCGAAGGCAGACGTTCAGCGATCCCTACGTTCGAGGCGTGCGCTCTGTGTGCCGTTCCGAATGCGTCATTGACGAATACGTCTCCGAGAGTTGCGAGGCCGGATGCGACCACCGGATCGTTCTTGGTTTCTCCTAGCTCGAATCGTGTGTTCTCGAGGACGATCACGGCGCCTTCGGGCGCATCTGCGATCACGGCCTCCACATCAGATCCGTATACACCGGGGGCGAGAACCGTTTCGAACTCTCCAAGGGCACCGAGTTCAGCGGCGACAGGAGCCATCGACAGCTCGGGGTCGTAGCCCTTTGGCCTCCCGAGGTGGCTGGCGACGATCACTCTGCTCGCGCTTTGACGTACCTCTTCGATCGTCGGCAGGCTTGCGCTGATGCGAAACGTGTCACCGACAACGCCGTCATTGATCGGAACGTTGAGATCCGATCGCACAACGACCGTACGACCGCTGAGGTCGATCGAGTCGATGCCTGGAAGCGTCAGATCAGGCAAGTCGGCGTGTGAGGTCAACGAGCCGGCTGGAGTAGCCCCACTCGTTGTCGTACCAGCCGAACACCTTCACCACCGACCCGAGGACCATTGTGAGCGTGCCGTCGATGATGACCGAGTGCGGGTCACCGACGATATCGGAGGAGACGATGGGGTCCTCGGTGTATTTCATGTACCCGTTCAGAGGCCCGTCCGCGGCAGCCTTGAGTGCAGCGTTGACCTCCTCAACGGTGGTCTCACGCTCCACGTTGACGACGAGGTCCGTGATCGAACCATCCACCACGGGAACACGGAGCGCCTTCGCCTGGAGCTTGCCATCGAGTGAGGGCAGGACCTTGCCTATCGCCGAAGCGGCACCGGTCCCTGTCGGGATGATGTTCTGCGCGGCTGCACGGGCCCTCCTGGGATCCGAGTGGAGCACATCGCCGACGTTCTGATCGTTCGTGTATGCGTGCACGGTCGTGAACATGCCGTTCTCGATGCCGAACTCATCGTTGAGAACCTTCGCCATCGGGGCAAGGCAGTTGGTCGTGCACGACGCGTTCGATATGACCTTCTGCTCGTCGAGGTCGAGCATCTCATCATTGACACCAAGGACGATCGAGACATCGGCATCGCCCATCGGCGCCGTCACGATCACGTACTTCGCACCCGCGGTGAGGTGCTTTGCGGCGGCCTCGCGATTCCGGAATACGCCGGTCGCCTCGATCACCACATCGACGCCGAGGTCACCCCAAGGCAGGTTCTCCGGGTCACGCTCGGAGAACACCTTGAACCGGTCGCCGTCGACCACCATGTCGCCGTCGACGACCTCGACAGTTCCGGGATAGCGCCCGTGTACGGAGTCGTATCGCAGCAGATTGGCGTTCGCTTCGACGTCACCGAGGTCGTTGATCGCGACGATGTCGATCCCGCGCACGGACCGGGCGATGTCCTTGAGCGATGCCGCTGCAGAGTCGGCATCGGAGATGTCGACGTTCATGAGCACCTTGCGCAGCTCCGAGGTTATGTTCGTGCCCTTTGCCGACCGGAGGTAGTTCCTACCGATTCTGCCAAATCCGTTGATCGCGACTCTCATTGATCACTCCTGAACCTCTCGCGTGCTATCGCGTGTAAAGACACCGCCAGTTTTCCAGGGTCGTGACTCGGCCAGTCCGCATCGGTGTCGACGACGTCGTTCGTGACGAGGTCTGCTCCGTATGTTGCGGTGATGTCCGGGTCGAACTGAACCCCCTGGAGAGGTGGCGTTGTGCCTACTGCTGTGTCGTTCGCAAGAATAGCACCTGGCGGACGCACTCCAGTCAGACGGAGCAACGCATCGAGGTGGTCTATGCCATCCATGCCGAGTGTCTCGCCATCCTGGGTGATCAGGTTGGCGATGTATACGAGCTGTGCGCGTGACCGGTTGATGGCCTCGGTGATCCCAGGGACCCGCATGGCGGCGATCGTCGAAGTCATGAGGCTGCCTGGGCCCAGGAGGATCTGGTCGGCTTCCTCGATCGCTCGAACGGCCCGCGGTGTTGCCGCGGCGGAGCCGGGGCTCACATAGATCGAGTCGATGCGGCCGCGGTGTGCGGCGATGTTGACCTGGCCGGTGAGGACGACGCTGTCACTCTCAGCCATGAGGACGAGATGGTGCTGGGATGCCGGGATCACTGAGCCCGAGGTTCCCAGGAGCCGCTCGGCGCGCATCAGCGCAAGTTCGAACGATCCCTCGATGTCGGACAGCCCGGCAAGGATCAGGTTCCCGAGTGAATGCCCCGCGACGTCTGCCCCCTCGAACCGATATTCGAAGAGCTGACGCCAGGTCGAATCATCCGGTGTGAGGGCGACGAGACACTTGCGGATGTCTCCGGGAGGCGGGATGTCCAGGTGGGGTGCAAGCCTTCCGCTCGAGCCTCCGTCGTCTGAAACCGTCACCACGGCGTCGACGCGCGAGGCGTAGCCGAGTGCCGCAGTGAGAACGTTCGACAGCCCGTGCCCGCCTCCGATCGCGACCACATCGGGGCCCTTGCGATCGAGGTCGATCTTCTGCATCAGCGTGGCTGGTTCAAGGCCGCTCGAAGGGATCATCGCTCGAGGTCTCTGTGATGGGTGACCGTTGAGACGTTCCGGTCTGCGAGACGGGAAGCGATCGCCTCCGTGAGCGCAACGCTCCGGTGTCTGCCGCCCGTGCACCCGATCCCGATGGTCAGATACGACTTCCCCTCAGCCTCATACAGAGGGATCAGGAAGTCGAGCATCCCCGCCATCTTGTCGAGGAACTCCCCTGCTTCTGCGTGGGAGAACACATACGCACGAACGGGTTCATCCAGACCGGTCTGTGGCCGCAACTCGGGTATCCAATGCGGATTGGGAAGGAAGCGGACATCGAACATGAGGTCAGCGACCCTCGGCATCCCCCGTTTGAAACCGAACGACATCACGTCCACCCGCATCGATTCGGGCTCGGATTCGTGTGCGAACGCACTCCTGACTGCATCCCGGAGTTGATGCACGTTGAACTCCGATGTATCGATGACGATGTCGGACATCGCTCGCACGTCCTCGAAAGAACGGCGCTCAGCGTCGATCGACTCCTGAAGAGATGACGCCTCCACAGGGTGCGGCCTCCTCGTCTCCTCGAACCGGCGGGCGAGAACCCGGTTGTCGGCGTTGAGGAAGAGCACACTCGTGCGGATCCCATCACGGTGGAGTTCGCGCAGGGCGGATTCGAGGTTCGTGGCGTTCATGCCGGCGCGTGTATCCGCAACAACGGCCACATGGGACCGACTTCCCTCTGCGGCACCGACGGACCTAACGAGATCAGTGATCATCTCCATGGGGAGGTTGTCAACGACGAAGTAGCCGATGTCCTCGAACACATTCGCTGCCTGTGACCTCCCGGCACCGGACAACCCGGTGACGATGGCGACGTGGGCCTGGTCGTTCGCATTCGACATGATTCTTCTACACCTTGTGGAGAGACTGGTAGAGCGCTTCTGCAACCTTATCGGGTACGACGTCGGCAAGGTCGCTGATGTCAGCCTGACGCATCTTCTTGACAGAGCCGAATCGCCGCATCAGCGCCTTCTTGCGCGCCGGGCCGACACCGTCGACATCGTCGAGTACCGAACCGACCATCGACCGGTCGCGCAACGTCCGGTGATAGGCGATCGCAAAGCGGTGGGCTTCATCGCGGACGCGCTGCAGAAGGTAGAGCGACTCCTCACCCCTGGGAATGACGATCGGTTCGGACTCCCCGGGAACGAACACCTCCTCGAGTTTCTTCGCGAGACCCACGACGGGAATGTCCAGACCGAGTTCGTTGAGCACCATCGACGCACGACCGAGTTGGCCCTTGCCTCCATCGATGACCACGAGGCCCGGCGGATACGCAAAGCCACCCCGCTCCTCCGCCGGGAGATCCCTGTCGGCCAGGTACGCCGTGAACCTCCGTCTGATGACCTCCTCCATGGATGCGAAATCATCCTGGCCATCGATCGTCTTGATCTTGAAGCGCCGGTAGTGAGTCTTCTTCGGCAGGGCATCCTCGAAGACGACCATGGATGCAACCGTGAACCGTCCCTGGATCGTGGAGATGTCATAGCACTCGATGCGCAACGGTGACGCCGGCAGGTCGAGCGCGTCCTGAAGACTGCGTAGAGCCCGCGCCCGCGCATTGTGATCTGTGTGTCTCTTGAGCCTGTGGCGTGCAAATTCGGTGCTCGCATTCGCCGCCGCGGTCTCCATGATCGACCGTTTGGCACCCCGCATGGGCACCCTCAGTGAAACGTTCGACCCCCTTCGGATCGCCAGCCACTGCTTCCACACCTCGATATCGGGAGGAAGGACAGGGACCAGCACCTGCTTCGGCGGGATCTCGTCTGTGTACAGTTCGCCGATCATTCTCCCGACGAATGCGGCCTTGTCGATGTCTTCGACCCTGTCGACGACCATCGTCCTGCGGCCCGTGACACGACCCTTGCGGACGTTGAACACGACGAGAACGAACTCGAGGTCGTCCTCGTCGAGCGCGAGAACGTCGAAGCTCTCCCGCGTCTCAGTCACGAGTTCCTGCCGCTCGAGCGCGAGGTTCATCGCGGCGATCCTGTCCCGCAGACGTGCCGCCTGTTCGAACTCCTGATCCTCTGCCGCCCGTCGCATCTCGCTGTCGATGTTGGCGATGAGTTCGGCGCTCTCCCCGCTCACAAAAGCCGCAAGCCCGTCCACGTACTCCTGATAGCGCTCGTGTGTGACTTCCCCAACGCACGGGCCCGCACACTTCTCGATGTGGAAGAGGAGGCACGGTTTCCCTGTGGCTTCGTGTCTGCGGAATTTCGCGTTCGTGCACGTACGGATCGGGTACGTGCGCAACAGATTGTCTAGCGTCTGACGGATGGAATATGCTCGTGCGTAAGGGCCGTAGTAATCGACGCCCTTGCGCTTCTTCCCACGCATCACGCTCGCTCGTGGCCAGTCCTCGGATGATGTGATCGCGAGGTAGGGGAAACTCTTGTCGTCCTTGAGCCGGACGTTGAACTGCGGCTGGAGTTCGTGGATCAACGAGAACTCGAGCATGAGCGCAGCGACCTCTGAATCGGTGATGATCCACTCGAGGTCTGCGGCCAGTTCGACCATGGCACGTGTGCGCGGCGTCAGGTCTCTGCTGAAGTAGTTCGCCGTTCGCTTCCTGAGCGATTTCGCCTTCCCGACATATATCGCACGTCCGTCGCCATCCCGGAAGATGTACACGCCCGGGCCATCGGGAATCGTCGCAGAATCGGGCCGGGTCAGCATGGAAGCAGCCTACAGCCAACAGCCAACAGCCGTAGTACGTAGTACGTAATACGTACGGCTCTCCTGTCATCAATGTGGGTCGGGTGGCG
>JBDLIR010000041.1:0-10111 GCA_039714815.1 Actinomycetota bacterium
TGTGTGCGAGCTGAGTGGTACGACTTGGTTTCCCCCTCTGTCTCGTTCCTCGACATCTCCCCCGTCCAAAGAGCCGGGGGAGAGAAGCGGAAAGCGGAATGCGGACAGCCGAGGGCGGAGCGCGGTTCGGTGTAGCCTGACGCCCATGTCCCAGGTCCTCGCACTCTTGTCCGGCGCGCTCTTCGGTATCGCCGACTTCACCGGAGGTCTCGCGTCGAGGACGATCTCAGCATGGCGCGTGACCGCGTGGTCTCAACTCCTCGGGATCCCGTTGCTCTTGATCGGTCTCGCGACGATCAGCGAGAGCAGCTACACAACACAAGACCTCCTCTTCGGGATCGTCGCAGGGTCCTTCGGCCTCATCGGGATCTCCCTGTTCTACATGGCGCTCGCAGGTGGGACGATGTCGCTCGTGTCGCCGATCGTCGGCGTTATATCGACTTCGATACCGGTCGTGTGGGGGCTCTCGACCGGCGAGTCGTTCGGTGCGTCCCAGTGGATAGGAATAGTGGCAGCAATCACGTCGATCGTGCTCATCGCCGGTCAAAGATCACACACAAGACCTCCCACCAGGATCGTCCTCCAGGCCCTGGCCGCAGCTGTCGGGTTCGCCGTGTTCTTCATCGCCATGGGACAGACGTCCCAGACATCCGGACTCTGGCCGCTCTTGGCCGCACGACTTGTGACGGTGCCCGTCGCCTTCAGCATTTCTGCGATCACATCGACGGCAGCCATGCCTCGGCACTCCGGACTGTCCAGGATCGCTTTCATCGGAGTCGCCGACATCGGCGCCAATATCGCCGTCCTGCTTGCGATCCAAACAGGATCGATCGGTATCACGGCCGTCCTCGCGGGCCTCTACCCGGCATTCACCGCGCTTGCCGCCATAGCGATCCTGCGAGAGAGGCCGACACTCCGGCAGCGAGTCGGCATAGCTATCGCGGTCATGGCGGGAGCGATGCTCACGATCTGAGGCGGTCAGGCGACCGGGAGGCGGAATCCAACCCTGCCCCCGGGCCCTGGCTCAGCCCAGATCTCTCCATCGAGGGTGGACACGAAGCCCTTGGCGATAGCCAGGCCAAGCCCTGCACCACCGGTCTCACGACTCCGGTCGGCATCAGACCTGCTGAACGATTCGAACGCAAACGGAAGGAACGCCGCCGAGAATCCCGGGCCCTCGTCAACGACCGTGACGGTCGCACCCTGGGCGTCGGTGACCTCCACGGTGACGACAGAGCCGACAGGAGCGTGGCGAATCGCGTTGTCGATCAGGTTGCGCATCACGCGCGAGACGGCCTCTGGCCCGGTACGCGCCACGACCCGCTCGGGTGCGTCCAGCCGGATCTCCACATCTGCTCTCACAGCGACAGGATGCATCACTTCGATCGCCTCATCCGCCACATCCGTCAGATCGGTTTGAACCGGTTCGATATCAACATCGCCCGACTGGATTCGAGCAAGTAAGAACAGGTCGTCAACGAGTGAATGCAGAACGGACAGATCGCGTTGCAGCGACGCGTAGAACCGGTCAGGATCCGCCGCCACACCGTCTCTGAGAGCCTCGACAGCCGCTTGGGCAGAAGCGAGCGGGGTCCTCAGATCGTGACCGACGGCTGCGAAGAACTGGCGCCTCCGCTCATCCTCGATTGAACGGGCCCTTGCGGCCTCTTCGAGCCTCTGGGCCATATCGTCGATCCCCTTTGCCAGCTGCCCGATCTCGTCTGCTCGCGTTACGTCTGTACGGGCCAGGAGATCTCCAGCAGCGACCCTCTCTGCGGTATCGGACATCTTCGTGACGTCGTCGGTGAGAGCCTTGCTCGCAGACAGCGCGAAGGCCAGTGACGCGAGGAGCCCGAATCCGACAACGACTACGACAAGGGCGAGATCGTGGCTGGAAAAGAACATGCGGCTTGCAGTGACCATGAGTCCGAAGCCTGCAATGACGAGAGAGATCACCGAGAGCACGAACAACGTGGTGATGAGACGGTGGAACCGCTTGGCCACGACGGGCAGCAGTATCGACGCTGTCGCACTGACAGCAGCCATGAGGATGAAGATGACACCAAGCTCGATGCGGTCAGGCCCGGAAGGCTGCATCGTCACCTGGAAGAGTGCAAGACCTGCCAGGACAGCAGCGCTGAAAGCGAGCACCGCTCTCATGGTTCGAACCGGTATCCCCTGCCCCAGACCGTTTGGATTATCCGGGGGTCATCAGCGTTCTCTTCGATCTTCTGGCGCAACCTCCTGACGTGGACCGTCACGGTTGACGGATCCTGCCACTCGGAACTCGAACCCCACACATGCTCGAGGATCTGCCCCCTGGTGAAGACCTGCCGTGGAGATGAGGCGAGATAGCAGAGCAGATCGAACTCCATGGGCGGCATGTCCACTCTCTCGCCGGCACGAAGGACCTCTCTCGTGCGTCCGTCGATCCTGAGATCGCCGAAGTCGAGCACCACACCTGATTCCTGGGTGGGAACCGCTCTACGAAGGACGGAACGCACACGTGCGGCGAGTTCACGAGGTGAGAATGGTTTCACGACGTAGTCGTCCGCCCCCAGCTCGAGTCCGAGAACCCTGTCGACCTCATCCGCACGGGCAGTCAACAAGATGACCGGCACTTGCGTGTGCTTCCTCAGCTCAGCGAGCACCGAGTAGCCGTCGAGTTTGGGCAGCATGACATCGAGGACGACAAGATCGGGTGCGTGCTCATCGATGCGCTCGAGCGCGGACTGGCCATCGATCGCCTGGAACGTCGTGAACCCCTCTCGCTCAAGATACGCACAGACGACCTCGCGGACCATCGACTCGTCGTCGACGACGAGAACACTGCGTTTGAGCTTGGTCGCTTGGCCCATGGCAGTAATCGTACGTCGAACAGGAACCGATTGTTGCGTGTTCAGGGTTTGTTCACGTCACGTCGCATCACCAGGATCGACCGTTCCCACGTCCGTTCTGAGGGCTGGAGCCCTTGGGTATGCAGGAATCCGGCCGGCTATTCCATAGCGATGCACTCAGGATTATACTTGTGGGGCTACACGGGTCGTCTCGTGGCGACCCCATCAACCAACAGGACTGGGGCAGTCATGTCTGAGAAATGGGTCTACGCGTTCAACGACCTCGATCAAGCGAGCATGTTCTGCGGCCACGACTGGGACGAAGTGCGAGGACTTCTCGGAGGCAAGGGGGCCAATCTCGCCGATATGACCCGTCTCGGCGTCGCCGTGCCACCTGGATTCACGATCACCTCCATGGCGTGCAACGCGTACCTCGACAGTGAGGAGAGCCTTCCACAGGAGGTACTCACACAGATCGCTGATGCGCTGGCCTCCATCGAGGAACTGACTGGCAAGTCGTTCGGTAACCCATCCAATCCCCTGCTGGTCTCCTGCCGAAGTGGTGCGAAGTTCTCCATGCCTGGCATGATGGACACTGTTCTCAACATCGGGATGAACGACGCGGTCGTTGCGGGAATGACGGACTTGTTCGAAGATCGACGCTTCGTGCTGGATTCGTACCGCAGGCTCATACAGATGTTCGCCACGGTCGTTATGGGACTCAGAGAGGAACCGTTCGAGGATGTGCTCACCGAGTACCGCGCGCTGCGTAACGTCCCGAACGACAACGGACTTCTCGTAACCGACCTGGAGGAGATCGTCGAGAAGTTCAAGGCGCTCGTTGCAAGGTTCGGGGGACGGGGATTTCCATCCGATCCGACAGAGCAACTCACGATGGCGGTCGAGGCCGTATTCCGATCGTGGAACGGAAAGCGTGCGAACGACTACCGCAACGCCGCGGGCATCCCTCACGATCTGGGGACGGCCGTCAACGTACAGACGATGGTCTTCGGCAACATGGGAACGGACTCCGCGACAGGCGTGGCGGTGTCACGAAGTGCCACGACAGGAGAACCCCATCTCGAGGGGGACTTCCTCGTGAACGCCCAGGGAGAAGATGTCGTCGCGGGCACGAGGCAGACAAGTACCATCGACGAACTCGCTGTGGTCATGCCAGATCTCCACACCGAGCTTCAGAGCTACGCGGACCTCCTCGAACGTCACTACCGCGACATGCAGGACATCGAGTTCACGATCGAAAGCGGCAAGCTGTGGCTGCTTCAAACCCGCGATGGGAAACGCACCGCTCAGGCAGCAGTTCGAATCGCTGTGGGTCTCGTTTCCGACGGCGTCATCTCGAAAGAGGAGGCGCTGATGCGGGTGGCGCCCGAACAGGTGGAGTTCTTCCTCCATCCTCAGTTCGAAGTCGAAGCAAGGCTCGCGGCAACGAACGAAGGGCTCCTGCTGACCACCGGCCTCAACGTATCTCCAGGTGCTGCGGTCGGAATCATCGCCCTTGACGCCAACCTCGCCGAGACATGGGAGCGAGAGCGCGAAGAATCCGTGATCCTCGTCAGGCCGGAGACGAAACCCGACGACGTTCACGGGATGCTCGCTTCGGCAGGTGTCCTGACATCGAGCGGAGGGCGCACAAGCCACGCCGCACTCGTGGCGCGTCAGTTCGGCAAACCCGCGGTGGTGGGTGCCGCCGAGATCGACGTCGATCTCAAGGCGAGGAACATGACCGTGGGCCAGATGACGATCGAGGAGGGTGACTGGATCTCGATCGACGGCACCACGGGTGAGGTGTTCGCCGGCAAGATAGCGACCAGGGTGCCCGATATCGATGACACGTGGCTCATGACCCTTCTTCAATGGGCTGATGAAGCGCGCAGGCTCGACGTTTGGGCCAACGCTGACTACCCCGAAGATGCCAAGCGAGCCGCCAAGCTCGGTGCGAACGGCATCGGACTGTGTCGTACGGAGCACATGTTCTTCGACCAAGCACGCCTTCCAATCATGCAAGACATGATCATGGCAACCAATCCGGTCCGACGCCGCGAGGCGCTCGAACAGTTGCTGCCACTCCAGCAATCGGACTTTGCAGGCTTGTTCAGGGCGATGGGCGGCAAGCCTGTGATCATCAGACTCCTCGACCCACCGCTCCACGAGTTCCTCCCGAACTACGACAAGCTCGCCCACGATGTGACGGATCGCAAGATCCGCCTTACAGGTGCGAGTACCCTCGAGGAGGTCGATGGGTTGCTGCGCGACATCAAGGACACCGAGACCGTCATGGCGCGTATCGAAACGCTCCATGAGTCGAATCCGATGCTCGGGCTACGAGGCGTACGCCTCGGGGTCCTGTTCCCTGACCTTCCGCGCATGCAGATCAGGGCGATCTTCGAGGCGGTCGTCGAGGTGCACGGTGAAGGTATCGAGGCCAAGCCAGGGATAATGATCCCACTGTCAAGCGATGCCGCCGAACTGATCCCACTCAGGGACATCGCAGTCGAGATCGCAGCTGAGCTGAGCGAGCGTCACGGCATCAACATCGAGTACGACTTTGGCACGATGATCGAGACGCCTCGTGCAGCCATTACCGCTGATGAACTCGCAGAGACCGCAGAGTTCTTCTCCTTCGGAACGAACGACCTGACTCAGATGACCTTCGGAATCAGCAGGGACGACGCCGAGAAGAACTTCCTCCTCGAGTACCTACGGTCGGGGATCCTTGCAACGAACCCGTTCGATACGCTCGATGCCCGCGGTGTGGGGACTCTGATCAAGGGCGCCGTCGAGGCAGGGCGTCGCACCCGTCCCGGCATCCACGTCGGTATCTGTGGCGAACACGGAGGAGACCCCGCATCTATCGCACTCGTCGACTCCATCGGTCTCGATTACGTGAGCTGCTCACCGCTGCGCGTACCGGTCGCCCGCCTCGCTGCGGCCCAATCGGCACTGTCGAACTCGTAGACGGCCGGTCCCAGGGACTGCGGCGTGCACAAGGCGACGACTATCGGCGGTGCTCAGTCCTGCACGCGAACGATGTCAGAGGTTGCGAACAGGTCACCGACCTCGATTCCGAAGGAGGTGCGATACAGCTGTGCAGGAACGCCGATGTCCGTCACGTACAGGTCACCGACGTTCTGTGCTGCATGGGCCACCACCAGGCCTGCCTTGGGTAGGGCGAGAGTCAACGTGGCATCAGCAACGACGGCAGGATCGTGGATGTCCCCTGTGGTCGCATCGACCCCTGAGGGAATGTCGAGAGACACGACCGAGGCACCTGAATCGCCGATCCAACGGATGAGTTCAGAGACACGCCCGCGAGGCGCACCCGTCAGGCTGTAACCGACGAGACAGTCAAGGACGACACTGGAGTCTCCAGAACGAGCGGGAGGCGCACCCTCGGCTTCGACACTGATCCCGACGTGCATGAGCGCCTGCAACTGGTGTGCGATGACGCCCCGGTACTGGTCCGGAGGTCTCGAAAGCCAGACCGACACCGGCACATCCCATCCGGCGAGCCTCCGGGCCGCAACGAGTCCGCCGCCGCCATTGCCGCCTGACCCGGCAAGAACTGTCACCCGATCGGCCCGATGGTTCACGATGTAGGCCTCCATCGTGAACCTGGCGAGATTTCTCCCGGCGTTCTCCATCATCTGGACGAGGCCGATACCGAGGTCGTCGACCATCACACGGTCAACCTCGATCATCTGGTCCTTCGAGATCGTCGGAATGGAAGACAGCATTCGGTTCGGAAACATGGGAAGAGCGTATACGGATGCCAGACACCAGACGCCTGAGCGCTGTCGGCTGTTCTATGCCATTCCGTCGCGTTGGTCGCGGGCGCGCTGGGCTGCCGCAGCCTCTCTGCGGGCTGCCGACTGTCGATCTCTGTCGGCGAGACGGCCCGCCGCAGCGGTCTGCTCATCGACGAAGTCCAGATACGCAGTCCAGCGATCATCCGTGATCTCACCGGCTTCTACGGCAGCGCGGACCCGGCATCCTGGTTCCGATATGTGGGAACAATCCCTGAAGCGACACTCCAGAGACAACTCCTCGATGTCGGAGAACAGCCCCTCGACGCCTTCACCTTCAGCGTGCAGGCCAAGCGAACGCACCCCGGGGTTGTCGATGACGGACCCGCCGCCAGGCAGCAGGTGCAACTCGCGGGCCGTCGTCGTGTGGCGTCCCTTGGCATCGGTCGCCCGGACATCACCCGTCCAGGCGACCTCATCCCCCATCAGCGCGTTCACAAGCGACGACTTCCCTGTACCGGACTCGCCGATGAACGTTCCCGTCCTGCCGTTGAGCGCATCGATCACCTCGTCGATGCCCGATCCGTCCTCAACACTGGTCAGCACAACGGCTACCCCGGGGATCCATGGTTCGACCATCCCGGCCAACAATTGGGGGTCGTCGACCAGGTCGATCTTGGAGATGATGACGATCGGTGTGGCACCGATGTCACCTGCAAAGGCAACGAAGCGCATCAGCTTCCGTTGCCTGAGCGGCCGGTCCGCTCCGAACATGACGAACACCAGGTCGATGTTCGCACCGATGACCTGGGTCCCGAACTCCCCGGTATCGCGAACGAGGGCTGTGTCGCGTTCGAGGAGCGCCGTGACCGTTTCGTTGTCGACGAGCACCCAGTCGCCTACGGCAAGTGGCATCGACCTCGAGAACGTCACGTGCTGGACGAACTCGTCGCCAGCAACGAGCACCTTCACTGCATCATGCCTGACCACACGTGCCGGCATACCCGGGGCGTCGCTCGCCCTCCACTTGTCGGCCCACCGGTCGTTCCACCCGAGGGAGGTGAGATTCGTTCCTGTCACATGTCCAGTCTGGTTGCGTCCGTACCAGCGTACCCGCCGGTGCGGTCGAGAGCGGGCTAGCCGAGAGCCCGGTCGAGGTCGGAGATCAGGTCATCGACATGCTCGATCCCAACAGAGACCCTGACGAGATCTTCGGGCACCTCGAGATCGGTGCCTTCGACCGACATGTGTGTCATGGAGGCCGGCACCTCGATGAGGGATTCGACGCCGCCGAGGCTCTCGGCGAGGAAGAACAGCCGTGTCTTCGCTACGACGCTGTTCGCTGCGTCGGCGCCGCCCTTCGGTATGAACGACACCATTCCCCCGAATCCCGTCATCTGTCGCGCTGCGACATCGTGCTGAGGGTGCGACTCGAGGCCGGGATACCACACCCGATCGATGCGAGCGTCTGCCTCGAGGAAGGCGGCGATCTTCGAGGCGTTGTGTGCGTGGCGTTCCATCCTGAGTGCAAGCGTCTTGATGCCCCTCAGGAACAGGTAGGCGTCGAACGGCCCGGGAACCGGGCCGAGTGCGTTCTGGAGGAACTTGAGGCGCTCGTACAGATCCTCGTCGTGCGTCACGATGGCACCACCGACAGCATCGGAGTGACCGCCCAGATACTTGGTTGACGAATGGACGGCCAGGTGGGCACCGAGTTCCAGCGGCTGCTGGAAGTACGGCGTCGCAAACGTGTTGTCCACTGCGACAAGGGCGCCATGGTCCCTGGCGACGTCGACAATGCGAGGGATGTCGACGACCCGCAGCAGCGGATTCGTCGGCGTTTCCACCCACACGAGCTTGGTCTCGGGGCGCAGCGCTCCGGCGAGGCCGTCTGCGGTCGTGAGGTCTGCAGCCGTCCACTCGATCCCGCTATCAGAAAGAACCTTTGCGAACAGCCTGAACGTCCCCCCGTACACATCGTTGGTGAGAACCAGGTGGTCGCCGGGCTTGAGGAGATGCCCGATCAAGCTCGTTGCTGCGAGCCCGGACGACGCGGTGATGCACCCACCCGCTGCACCGGGCATGACGCCCTCAAGGGCCGCTATCTGAGTCTGGAGAGCTGTTCGTGTCGGGTTGTCCGTTCGGGAGTACTCGTATCCCTTGTGATCGCCCGGGGCATCCTGGACGTAGGTCGAGGTCGCGTATATCGGGACGACAGCGGCGCCCGTCGCGGGGTCCGGGCTCTGGCCTGCATGGATCGCAAGTGTCTCGAATCGATCTTCCGTCATGAGCGGGTCCTTCGTAGCAGCGGTCGACTGGGAGTTCGTCGTAATCCTACGGCACGGTCAGGAGCCAGCCACCCAGGACTTTGGCGTCGCTACAGCCGATATTTCGTTCGTGCTAACGCCAAAGTCCTAAGAACCGGTCGGGGCGAAGGCGCGGACTTCGATCGCACCGGTGTTTCCGCCTGTGGACGATACGACGTCGTATCTCAAGACCTGGCCGGTGAAACCTGCCTCGGCGAAACCTGGATCGTTCTGGTCTCCCGCGGCGAACGGGCCAAAGACGTCTCCGCCGTCGACGGTGACCGTGAACTCGGTTGTCGTTGCGGTGCCGTCACCCATCGTGCGTGTGATGAACTCGACGCCGACGACCTCCTGGGGAGATCCGAGGTCGATCTCGATGAACGCGTCATCACCGCTGCCCGCGGTGGCCCACTCCGTCGTCATGTCACCATCAACCGCGTTCTCTCCAGCCCAGGTCTCGGAGAAGATGGAGCTGACCTCGATAACGGTCGCCCCTTCGGCGAGATTCGCTCCGTGAACGGCCATTCCGTCGTCCATGTCGTCGTCGCCCATCGCGTCGGCACCTTCGGGGATCTCAGGGAGCGTGAACGTCGCCAATTCGCTTTGGAACAAGGAACCGTCAGCCGTCGCCCCCTGGACGCGGAAGCTGTATGTACCACCGGGCTCGGCACCTACAAGAACCACTTCATGATCCTGGTGGGCATGACCGCCCATATCGAGGTCGGTGTTGATGTTCCCGAGGTTCTCATCATCTCCCCAGGCGATCGAACAGACTGCCTCCACATCGGTCAGGACGTTCATGACCGCAACGCCGTTCGGTAGGACGCTGAACTCGAAGTCACTCGACTGGATCTCGGTGAAGTCGCGCACTTCACTGTCGCTGCTGGCTCCGCCACTCGAGCAGGCTGCAGCGACGACAGCAACAGTCGCAAACAGGGACAGGAGGATGATCTTGCTCCGGTTCGAGTGGTTCATGTGTCGGGACTCCAGACTTGCTTGATCAGTACGACGCGTTCCGTGCCCGTGGGGTCACACGCGATACCTTCTAAACGTCATCCACCGGACAAAGTTCCCCAACCCGCCGGCCCAACCCCCCGAACCGCTGGCTCACCCCACCTCCCATTCTGTGGGCTGGGGTACGCGTATACGACCATACGAACCCTGGGTTCAGGGCACCTTCCGTTCTGTGGGCTGGGGTACGCGT
>JBDLIR010000042.1:0-10070 GCA_039714815.1 Actinomycetota bacterium
CTCGCTGCGGAGTGGCCCGGCACGCTCGGGGCGATCTTCGTCGTCCCGCTCTGGCATCCCGTTGCCCTGGCCGAACACGTCGCAACCCTGGCGGCGCTTTCGCAGGGTCGGTTCGTTCTCCAGGCCGCGCTCGGATGGCGAGAAAACGAGTTCGCGGCGATGGGCGTGGGACTCCACGACCGGGTCCGTCGGTTCGAGGCGGGACTCGCCGTGGTTCGCCGACTCCTCAACGGCGAGGCCGTCTCGGAACCCAGCATCTTCGAGATCGACGGTGCCGAGATCGGTCCGGCTGTCCAGAACGTCGATGTGTGGGTGGCAGGTCATGCCCCGCAGGCGCTTCAGCGAGCCGCGCACATGGCAGACGGCTGGATCGGTGGCCCGGCTATCCCGGTCGAAGAAGCAGCACGGCTCGCAGAGGCCTACCGGCGCGCCTGTGGCGAGTCCGGAGCGCGTCCCGGTACGGTCGCGCTTCGCCGAGACATCCACGTGGCCGCCGACGCAACGGAGGCAGCAGACGTGATGACGGACGTGATCCGTGAGGGGTATCGCGGATTCGATCCATCTGTACTCATCGTCGGCGATCGGGAGGCGGTCGCCTCAGAGCTTCGATCACTCGGCGACGCGGGGTTCGACGAGGTTGTCGTCAGACAGCTCGCCGGCTCCGAACGTGATGCGCTCCGCTCGATCGAGCGGCTCCATGACGTGCGCACCGCACTGAACGCCGCCCACCCATCAGCCGAGTGACACCAACCCGATGGCCGGGTGCAGCTAGACCTCAGCTCCGGCGTCGGCGAACTCGTCCTTGACGTGGCCGGATCCCCGTATGCGGTCGAGGATCTGGGGCAGGAACAGCACAACGACGACCGCAATCAAGAGGGCGATGTTCAGTGGGCCGTCGATGAACGTGGCGTAGCTCCCGTCGCTCGCAACCAGCGACCTCCGGAAGTTCTGTTCGAGATCGTCGCCGAGGATGAGGCCCATCAGGACAGGGGCAAGCGGAACCTCCAGGCGACGCAGCGTGTATCCGATGACACCAAGGATGGTCATGATGGTGATGTCCAACGAGCTGTTGTTGACCGAATACACGCCGATGTACGAGATCACCAGGACGATCGGCATGAGGAACCAGGTCGGGATGCGCAGGATCTGGACGAACATCTTGACCAGCGGGAAGTTGAGCAGGAGCAGCACTGCGTTCCCGATGAACATCGACGCTATCAGCGTCCAAATCAGCTCGGGCGAATCTTCGAATACGTTCCCGCTTCCCGGCCTGATCCCCATTGATATCAGGATTCCGAGGAGAACCGCCGTCGTGCCGGATCCCGGAATGCCGAGGGTGAAGAGGGGCACGAGTGATCCACCCGCGGCGGCGTTGTTCGCCGACTCGGGGGCGGCAACCCCCCGGATGTCGCCTTTCCCAAAGGTCCCGTCTCTGTCCGAGAAGCGACGCTCGAGACCGTAGGACATGAACCCCGCGACCGATGCCCCGGTGCCGGGGAGGACGCCGACGAAGAACCCGATGACTGCCCCTCGAGTGATCGCCCCGAGCGAGAACAGGAACTCCTTGAAGGTCACCCAGACCCGCTTCGCCTTCTCGAAGACCTGCGTCTCCCCCTTCACCGAGTACTCGAGGAGCGTCAGCACTTCGCTCACGGCGAACAGTCCGATCGCAATGATGACGAAGTCGAGGCCCTCTTGAAGCTTGAGTATCCCAAAGGTGTATCTCGTAACGCCGGTCTGGAGATCGGTGCCGACCGTTGCCAGCATCACACCGAACGTCACCGCCAGGAGGCCCTTCGGGAGGCTCCTTCCCGCGAGACTGCTCACCGTTGCAAATGCGAGCACAACCACCATGAATTTCTCAGGAGATTGGAACTGCGTGGTGATCTCTGCAAGGGGGGGACCGAACATCATCAGCCCGATGACGGCACCTATGCCGGCGATGAACGAGCCGATGGCGGAGATGGCGAGCGCCGGGCCCGCCCGCCCCTGTTTCGCCATCTCGTAGCCGTCGAGCGTTGTGACGACCGATGACGCTTCCCCTGGAACGTTGAGCAGGATGCTCGTCGTCGATCCGCCGTACTGCGTTCCGTAGTAGACACTCGCCAGAAGAATCAGTGTCGAGGCATCGTTGAGACCGAGTCGCAGCGTGATGGGGAAGAGAATGGCCACGCCGGTAATCGGTCCGATGCCCGGGAGAACCCCGATGAGTGTTCCGATCAGTGCGCCGACGAGGGCAAGCATGAGGTTCTCGATCGTCAGGGCCTGCGCGAAGCCATCCCACAGGGTGAAATCCATCAAAACCCACCCCAGATGCCGCTGGGCAGGTGCAAGCCCAGCCAGTTGTTGAAGACGAAAGCCACAGCGGTAGAGAAGACGACCGCGAGAGATACGAGCTTCAAGATCGGTGCCTTGAAGAAGACACCGATGACGACCGTGAGAATCGTGCTCGCAACGACGAACCCGAGCGGCTCGAGGAGTTGGCCATACAGGAAGGAGATGGCCACCACCGTTCCGAGCCGCCACCAGACACCAACGGAGCCCCACACGGGATCCTCGTCCGGTCGGATGATGATGATGAGAGCAAGGATGCCGAAGAGAACGCCGACGATGGTCGGAAGCGTCTCGGGCCCAACGGGACCCGTCGCGAACGCAGTCTCGTTGAAGGTTCGTGTCGCAGCTACGTACCAGACGGCGATGACGAGCGAGACGATTCCGAGCGTTCGGTCGCTCCAGCGTCCGCCGCTACCTCCTGCTGACGGAGTGGAGGACTCAACGGCACCCTCACCAGAGCCATTGCTGCCGGTTGAGTGAGCCATCGAGTCCTCCCTCGGGTCCGTCGGTGTTGGGGCCTATCCCTCAGCCACGAGGCCGAATGGCTCGGATAGGGCGCGGAACTTGTCCACGGCGTCGAGTGCGAACGTCTGGAAGTCGTCACCGAGCAGGCGCAGCGGTGACAGGCCGTTCTCGGTACGAGCAGCCGCCCATTCGTCCGAGGCCTCGACTTGACCGAGCGCGTCCACCCAGAACGCGAAGGCCTCGTCGCTCATGCCGCCTGGGGCAAGCAGACCCCGCCACACCGGGAAGATGGTCTCATAGCCCAGTTCGACGGTCGTCGGCGCATCCATCCCTTCGATGCGATCCTCAGCCATAACCGCGAGGATCCTTAGCTTCTCGTTGCCGATGGTCTCGGACACGTCACCAGGGAAGACCTCGATCTCGCCGCCGAGCAGAGCATTCTGAGCTTCCCCGCCGCCGTCGTACGCGACCCACGGCACCTCGGCCGGATCGACGCCGATCTCCTGAGCGAGCAAGAGGAGCTTGAAGTGATCCTGGCCGCCCACCGGCGAGCCTCCGCCGAACGTGATCCCGGAGGGATCTGCTTTGACTGCATCGACCAGGTCGTCGAAGGTCTCGAACTCGCTGTCGGTCGTGACTGCGATGACGCCGAAGTCAGCCCCGATCGCCCCGATCCACCGGAACTGGTCTGCCTCGAGACCGGGGTACTGCTTCTGAGCGAAGCGGATCGCCGTCGCGGGGGATGCAGCGATCACGAGGTCGTTCTCGTCGCTCCGGTTGGCGGCGACATCTGCGAAGGCCACGCCCCCACCGCCGCCGGGCTGGTTGGTGACCACAACGTTGCTCGTCAACCCAAACTCCTCGAAGAGCTGGCCGATCGACCGGCACGTGAAGTCCCAACCGCCGCCAGCGTCTGCTGGGGCGATGCACTCTGGTGCTTCCGGCGCGAACGCTTCGGCGGTCGTCTCGGTCGTCTCGGTCGTCTCGGTCGTTCCTCCCGAATCGTCGCTGCTGCACGCCGCTATGACGAGGGCGAAGCCCATCAGCAGCAAGAGAATCCGTACTTTCCGTAGTCGATGCATCGCTACCTCCTTCAAGCGTCACGCCGCATACGCGGCCTTGAGACAAGACTCGGTGGTGAGACGCAGCACGACAAGGGTTCTGTTCATACTGGTCGAAGAGTTGATAAGGGTCGCGAGACGAATGTTCCGGCACTCGCTACGGTTGTGCCATGGTCGATACGCCGTGGTTTCGCCGCATGTTCACGCAGACTCTGGCGCTGCAGTTGGCGATCACGGCACTCGTTCTCGTCGTTGCTGCGGTCCTGTTTGCCCGACAGGCACAGTCGACACTGGAGGAGCAGTACGGGCTGAGATCACTCGCTATTGCCGAATCGGTCGCGGCGATGCCGGTCGTCAGAGAGAACGTGGCCGACCCCGCTTCACCCGCGATTCTCCAGCCGATTGCCGAGCAGGTCCGCATCGCCACCGGCGTCTCGTTCGTTGTCATCGCCAACGCCGAGGGAATCCGGCGGGCGCACCCGACTCCTGAACGTATCGGTCAGCCGCTCTCGACCGATCCCAGCGAGACGCTGTCTGGCGTGTCCGGGATCTACACCCAAACGGGGACCCTCGGACGCTCTGTTCGTGGGAAAGCTCCCATCCACGGGCCCGACGGCGAGATTATAGGGCTCGTCTCCGTCGGTGTCCTCTCCATCACGGTCGCCGAGGCGTTCCGTGAGGACGTGCCAGCAGTGCTGCTGGGTGTGGCGCTCGCCATGGCCTTCGGGGCGGCTGGTGCCTGGGTGGTAGCGAGGCACATCCGGCGCCAAACGCTGGGTCTCGAAGCGACCGATATCGCTGCGCTGCTCGAGCGACGAGAGGCCATGCTCCTGGGGCTTCGCGAAGGGGTTGTCGGACTCGATGCCAAACGACGCATCAATCTCGTGAATCCCGAAGCCTCCCGACTCCTCGGGATCACTCCGGAGAACATCGGCGAGGACATACTTGCTGTGGTCCCCTCACGGGCGCTCTCACGAATCCTCGCCGATGCCGCCGCCTACCACGACGTCGAACTGAGCATCAGCGATCGTGCGTTGATAGCAAACGTCATGCCTCTCGCGGTGCGCGAGCAGTTCATCGGAACCGTCCTGACGCTCAGGGATCGAACCGACTTCGTCAGCATGGTCGGCGAGCTCGAATCCGTCCAAGGGCTCGTCGAGGCCCTCCGTGCCCAGGCCCACGAGTTTGCGAACAAACTCCACACGATCTCAGGCTTGATCGAGCTCGGGCGCACAGAGGAGGTCCTCGATCTCATCGCGAGCCACGCAGACACACACGCGCGGTTGACCACTGCATACGAGAGCGAGATCCCCGATCCATTCCTCGCCGGGCTGCTGCTGGCCAAGTCCGCCATCGCCGCTGAGAGGGGAATAGACTTCCGCATTGAGGCGCAGGATCTCTCCGGCGAAGAGCTCTTCGTCACACGTGAGTTGATCACAATCGTCGGCAACCTTGTCGACAACGCGTTCGACGTCGTCGCCGGTCGGCGCGACGATGGCGCCAGAGTCGAACTGGTCATGGCGAAGGAAGGCGAAGGTTTGGAACTCACAGTGTTCGACAACGGACCGGGGATAACACCCGAGGTCCGAGCGGCCATGTTCGATGAGGGATTCACGACGAAGAGCCCTGGCACGCACTCAGGCATCGGTCTCTCGCTCGTCACCAATGCACTCGACTCGATCGGCGGGTCGATCACTGTGGGCGTCGACCATGGCACGACCTTCCGTGTGTGCGTCCCGAACGCGTTCTCCCAGGGAGGATCGCTGGTCCGATGATCTCCGTGCTCATCGTTGAGGACGACTTCAGGGTGGCGGATCTACACCGCGAGTTCGTAGAACGATGCGCGGGGTTCGTCGTGGCCGGTGTGGCGCTCTCTGCCCGCGAGGCGCTCGAGATGAACCGCGACATGAAGCCGGATCTGATCCTCCTCGATCTCTATCTTCCGGACGCACACGGTCTCGAGATCGCAGCCGATCTCCGATCGGACTCCGACGCCGACTTGATCGTGATCACGGCTGCTCGCGATGTCCCGAATGTGAAGGCTGCCATGCGTCATGGTGCGCTTCACTACATGGTGAAGCCGTTCATGTTCGCCGCGTTCCGCGAACGCCTTGAGGCATACGCTCGCATGCGGTCCACGCTCACGGCATCATCGGCTCTGTCGCAAGCCGATGTCGATGCCGCATTCGGAACGCTTCGCATCGTCCCACCCGATCTGCCGAAGGGGCTGAGTGAGAAGACGCTCCGTTCCATCGATCAAACGCTTGCGGAGGCCGGTCGAACGCTCTCATCGGAGGAAGTGGCGCAGTTAGCAGGCGTGAGCAGGGTGACCGCCCGACGCTACCTGATCTACCTCGTCGAGGCCGGGCGCGCCGAGGTGACGAGTGAGTACGGGTCACCGGGGCGACCGAAGCACCTCTACGCGTCGGTCAATCCTCGTTGAATCTCTGCATTCGTTTGCGATCTCGATAGCTTGAACCTGTTTCGTCGCCGGTCCGGCACGGTCGCCGCAGATTGGTTCCGGCCAGTCTGTCGGTATTCACACTGTGGTTCCTCAGGGGCGTCGCGTGGTGACTCCTCGAATCGCACGATAGGGACCGTGTCCGACTGGGTGAGCCACGCATCGATGCCGCCATGGACGGGGTCACCGGTTGCTCACGACCAGCGGACTTTCATGTTGTCGCGCCACTTGTCGAGGGGTTCGCGGTCGCCGGTGACGGTGATTGTCGAATCCTCTGCCCGGTTCCACAAGGCCAGGTAGAGATCGGATGCGTCTCCGGTGAGGGTCACGTCTGCGGGTCCGTCGCCGCGCATTGTGGTGATGCCTTCGGGAGTAAGCGTGAGGTGCCACCGGTCGTCGGTGTCCGTTGCGTGGACGACCATCGTCCGGGCGCTTGCGATTGGAAACTCCTTGCGTCGTGGAGCGAATCCGACGAGCAATTCGTCGATTCCGTCAGAAGCGAACGCGGGGTTGAACCTGCCCGGGTTGCCGGCAGCGTTCTGTGCGTCGAATCGGTGCACGGCCGTTTCGTGGGCCTGGCGCCTGGCCCACATTGCCAGGGGCGAAGGTGCGGGGAGGAACGTCCAGGATTCCACATCGAGCGGTGCAGATTCGAGTGTACGGACGAGGTTGGCGTTCGTCTCGAGGTACCAGTCGATCAGCATGTCGTCGTCGGGCCAGAAGACGGCGAGGTCCGGCCAGAACTCGGTGAGTTCAGGGAGGTCGTCGCCCCAGGACCCATCGTGGAGTTGTGCGACGTGACCCGCAGCCCACAAGTGAATCATGCTCAGGTGGCGCAGCAGTTCTCGCATGTCCCACCCGGGGCACGTCGGAACATCCACGTCGAGTCCACCCTGCTTCGCTGCTTCTGCGAGGAGCTTCGCCTCTCGTCCAACGGCTGTGATGTGCTCGGCAATCTCCACAATGTCCTCCCAATCGATCCGGGTGAGGGTCCCGCTACCTTTCGGATGGCCCGACGCTAACCGTCGGGCCATCCGAAAGTCGCGATCTCAAGCCCTGATAGGGCTCTCTCCTACAGATTGCCTACGACGTTGGCCACCACCTGCGACATCTGGTCGTGGGGGCTGAACTCGACCATTCTGATCGCTTCCTCAACCACAACGGTGTGACCGGAGGGCCAGTAGTAAAGCTCGCCTGCGCCCACGACCTCTTCGGTGCCGTCTTCGTAGGTCACGCGGATGCTGCCCTCGATGACGAATCCCCAGTGCGGGCACTGGCAACGGTCCCGCTCCAAACCCTCGAGCAGAGGGGTGAAGTCGAGACCCGTCGGGTACTCCATGTACGCGCTGGTCATCCCGCCCCAGTCCTGTCCTCGGATCATCTCTCCGAGGGCCTCGTGGGCGATCGGGAGGTCTTTGACGTTGCTCTTCATTTTCGCTGTCTCCTTCTCATGGCTTCTACAGGCGTTGCGGTGTTCTTGAACCGAACCACATCTACTGCAAGTTGCAGTATACTATATACTGAATGTTGCAGTAGAGTCAAGGGCATGCCACCGAGAGTGACAACATCCTCATATGCAATCCTTGCTCTTCTCGACCTGAGACCGTGGACCGGCTACGAACTCACACGCCAAGCGCAACGAAGCCTCCGCTACGCCTGGCCCAAGTCCGAGCGTCTCCTCTACTCCGAGCCCAAGAAGCTGGTAGAACTCGGTTTCGCCACTGTCCACCAACAAGACAACGGCAACCGAACCCGCAACGTTTACACGATCACCGAAGAAGGTCGCCAAGCCCTCAGCGAGTGGACAAGGACCAGAACCCAGCCGCCTCGGCTCGAGATCGAAGCTCTCTTGAGGGTGCTCTTCGCCGATCACGGGTCACGCAAAGACGTACTCGGATCCCTCGACGAGTTCGAAGACGACATCGGCGAACACCACCAAGCCATTGTCGAACTCATGGGCTCATACCTCGACGGCGGACACCCCTTCCCACAACGAACACACCTCTCGGTGCTCTTCGCCACCTTCCAGATCGAGATGTTCAAAACCATCGAGCGGTGGATCGAGTTCGCGCGAAACGAGATCGATGAATGGCCAACCACCGAAGACCTCGGAATGACCCCACGCACCGAGGCTCTCATACGTCTCCTCGCCCAAGATCAATCACCACTGGACCCATAGCGCCGCCCGAGAACACCTCAGGCGGATGCGTCGCGATGTGATGATGCGGGTGGTGTTGCACGCACCGGGTATCCGGCACTGCGCTGCCCCATCGGTAGTGTGGGCGAGGTGTCTGAGGTCTCGACAATCAATCAAGCGCTGGATCGTTGCCAAGCGGTGTTCCCACAGTGGCGTCCACTTTCGCTCGAAGACTTCGAGTGGGATGAACCGAAGGGATTCTCGTCGTTCACCATGGCGATCAGATGCCTGCGAGACGTCGATCCGCCGGCCGTGCTGTTTCGGAACCTCGAGGGTAAGGAGAACGCGATACTCGACTCCGCGACGGAGAAGGAGATCTTCCTGCTCCTCGGTGACCAGCGTATCGCGGCCCGCTGCCTCCACTACGACGACACGTGCAGGATCGAGGAGTACTACGACGGCCGCACGCTCACACCCGAGGATCTCAAGGACACGAAGGTTCTCAAGGGGATCGCCTCCGAGCTGTACAGATTCCACCAACTCCGGCCCGAGTCTCTGCCCGGTGGGTCGTTCTTCGAGCTTCTTCACGACAAGTGGGGACCGCTCGCACGAACGGTTCTCGAGGACCATCGCCACCTCTTTCCAACCGACGAGCAGGTGATGTGTGACGAGCTTTGGCCCATGCTCACCGACGAGGCAGCGTCGATGGTTCAACGCTGCCTACCCGAGGGTCCTCTTGCGTTCTGTCACAACGACACGTACCACGGCAACGTGATGAAGCTATCGGGCGGTGACATCAGGTTGCTGGATTTCGAGTTCTCATGCCTCAACCACCCGGCTTTCGACTTTGCGAACCTGTTTGCCGAGACGGTGATGGAGCACAACCAGCGCGATGCGCCCTACTTCCGCATCGCAGAACCGCAGTACACGACGAAGGACATCTCGACCCTGGTGGGCCATTACCTCGACTGTGGTCCACTCACCGGCGAGGCACGGGCCAACGAACTCGACCGTCTCGTAGCCGAAACACGAGACATGACCATGCTCTCGGACTACATGTACGCCATGGCAGCGATCCCGCTCGCCGTCCACCCGATTCAGAAGATCCGGTTCATTCCCTATGCACATGCACGGTGGAACCGGTTCATCGACGAGTACGCGAGACGGTTCGGCTAGACGAGGGACCTCGATCGAACGCGGTCGGATTCGGTTCAACGATGCCTGCCTCGGCTGCCGGTCGCTCGGTAAGGTGAGGCTTAGTCTGTCGATGCAGGGTCCAACGCGTCCGAAGGAGCACACTTTGTTCAATTGGCGGGAGTCGCGTTTCAGCAGATACCGGCGGGCGCCGTTGTGGAAATGGCGGCATCTACTCACCTGGATACCGCTGTTCCCCCGTCCCGAGGACCATGTCGTGTTCGGCAACGGTCCCATTTTCGCCTCCGGTGACCACGCGTTCTCTGCCGTCGCCATCCACCGTGACCGCATCGTTGCCTTCAATACAGCAGGCGATCGAATTGCTCACTTCCAGGGCCGCGTGGGCCCTCGGGATCGAGGACGAGCGCGGATCGATCGGTGCGGGCAAGAAAGCCGATCTCGTGGTCTTGTCCCAAGA
>JBDLIR010000043.1:0-10047 GCA_039714815.1 Actinomycetota bacterium
CTCAACGATCGTGATGAAGTCCTGAAACTCCCGAAACGTGTTCGAGACGCCGATCGAGAGCACCGCTATCGCACCGTTGGCATCCCTGTTCCCGTCTTCATCGAGCGGTTCGATCTGAGATGCGAGGTCCAATCCCGCCGCTTCGTGCTCGCGAGGAAGCGTGTTCAATCCGCCCGGGTAGAGGCCTCCCTGCTCACCCAGATAGATCCCCTCACCAAGGTCTGGAATGGGGATCGCTCCTGTGGATGACCGGGAACAATCACCTGTCTGATCTTCGTCGTGTTCACGACCTTGTGCGATCGGAAGAAGTGAGAGCATCAGCAGAAGCGCAACACCTGGAACGAAGGCTTTCCGGAAGCCACCTCGGGTACTTCGCCGTTTGTCATAGCTGACCACAACACACCCTCCCGCACGTTCGATCAGCCGCTGCTGTCCGTCGTCTATCCTCTCGGACGTTCAGCAGACTACCTTGACGACACACGTCGTGCACCGTATCGAGGATGCACCCACCGTGCACAGTCCGCGAAAGACAAGAACGGGACTGGCGGGCGTCAGGTAGAGATCAGACATCGGAAATCCATGCTCATCGATATCACAACCGACAGCACGCGAGATCAAGCGGTGCTCCAAGACCACGTCGCGCCCGCTCCGGCCAACATGAAAGCTCGGCGATGAGGGAGGCAGCTTGGGCCCTTGTCGCTCTGCTGACCACGGGCGCTGCGGTCGGAGCGCTATCAGGGGCCACGGAGGCGTCAACCGCCGCATACGCGGCGCTCGGGCTGATGGCCGTGACCTTCATGGCGCCGCGGATTGCCACACTCCAGGACCGGTCTTGGCTGCCTGCGATGGTTATCGGCGCCTACCTCGTCAAGCTGCTCGCTTCGACCATCCGGTGGGGCGTCCTCAAGTTCGTCTATGGCGGATCCGGTGACGCTACGGGCTACCACGGCGCAGGGGTCAGGCTTGTTCACGTGTGGCGGGAGTTCGAAGTTCCTGAGATGGATATCGGCACCACATTCGTCGACGCCACCACGGGCTTCCTCTACGTTCCCCATGTGCCGACATTCCTCGGAGGATTCTTCGTGTACGCGACGATCGCGTTCACGGGTCAGATACTCCTCTACTTGGCTTTCCGCCGTACGGACAGAACGGGGAGACTCAGGTGGTACGCGATCGGTGTGCTGTTTCTCCCAACAATCGTCTACTGGCCGTCGAGTATCGGAAAAGAATCGCTCATGTTCCTCTTTCTGGGGATGGCATCGTACGGTGCGGCTGGACTCATGAAGGACCACGGGCTGAAGGCGCTCATCGTGTTCGCGTTGGGACTTGCAGGTGCAGCGGTTGTTCGCCCACATGTCGCCCTGATCCTGGTCGGATCTCTCGCAGTCGCTCTTATCTTCGCAAAGAGTCCGCTAGGAGACAGTATCTCCATGAAGCGCTTTGTTTCGATCGCTGCAATCGGACTCGTCCTTATCGCCACCACGTATGTGACTGCAGACAAGTTCGGCATCGAACTCTCCTCGGACGGATCCTCGGCAGACGACATCGAACGTGTCATCGGCAACGTGGAGGAGAACACCAGCGGAGGGGGTTCAGGCACCGAAGGAGGCATCATCCGCAGCCCCTTGGAGTTGCCAGGCGGATTCGTGAAGGTGCTGTTCCGCCCGTTTCCGACAGAAGCTCCAACTCCTCAGGTGATGGCAACATCGGTGGAGGGGATGCTGCTCATGGGCCTTCTCCTGTGGCGATTGATACCGATAGTCAAGAACCTCAGATACATCCGCATGTCTCCCTACGTCCTGTATGCGTTCGTATTCACGATGGGTTTCGTCATCGCGTTCAGCACATTCAACAACTTCGGGCTTCTGGCGCGTCAGCGATCACAGGTGATGCCATTCTTCCTCGTCGTGATCGTCGCACTCGGATGGCCAACACCCGGCAATGAGGATGATGGACCGATCACCAATACACCGCACGCGTCCAGTTCTGTCCGACAGTCCTAGACCTGGATGTCTGTTCCGCCATGATCGCTCGGCGCCCGTTCGCCATCGGCACTCGCTTCGTTCCTCGAGCGATGGGAATCCCGCTAGAGGCGTATCACAACTGCGATCACGGCTTGGATCGCGACATGAGCACCAACAACCGGCACCAGGTCGCTGCTTGTGACCGATTGAGGCCCATCACGCAGCCCTCTCCGAGTTCGAAATAGCCACCCGACCGGCACGGCGACCAGCACGCCGAGCGTTGCGATGCCAGCCACTACCGACACAGGTCTCGCAAAGCCACCTGTCGCAACGAGCCACACGAGCAGGCCAACCGCGGAGAACGCTCCCGCACGTCCGAGCTTGGCCAGATTCGCCGGCGGGCCCGCCATCAGCCACGGCAAAGCGGCACCTGCCGCAAGGACTGCTACATCCGTGTCCGGCACAGTGAGGAACACACTCACCACGGACATCGCCATCAGTGGTGTTCCTACCGTGCTCGCCGCATACCGTTCGTCGAACCATGCAACGAGAGGAGCGAGGACGACAATCGTGATCGCGACGAGTCCAGGAGCGAGCCCGCGACCTGCAGTGGATTGCGAGATCCCGATCACCGCCGCGCCGGGGATGATGATCGCCATCGTCACGTACGGTGAGACGGAGGGCGCCAGGCCGACAAGGACGAGGAGGAGAAGCCCAATGACGAGCATCACGGAAACCCGACCGGCTTGAACCATGGCCAGAACCGCACCTGTGGCGAGAACGACCCCTCCAACGGGAAACGGGCGTCGGGCGAGTGCGACCCATGCCAACATGATGCTGACGCCGGTAGCTCCTATCGCGATCGCCGTCAAAACGCTGGTCGAGGACAACAAGCGGAGAGTCGCATCAGACATGAGCAAGCCTCGCACTGGGAGCGGGAACATCAGCTATCTGCGGATTCTCCATTTGCCAGCTCCCAGGACCACTCTCCCAGGCGCTCAAGCGCCCCGCGGATACCCACCGACACTGTGTCGTCAACACTACAGCCTCCCAGCGCCATCAGTCAGGTACATCGTCTACGTCAACTGTGGGCAGCAGACTGGGTCCAAGGGGGGATCTCCCGTCCCAGCCACAGGGCGAGGTCGGCGTTAGGGCCCGCGTAAAGTGATGCGAGGCGCTCCCGGGTCGACTCGCTCATCGGCGGATACGAAACACTTGTCCGGGTGTTGGCCCTGTCCAGGATCCGTCGCACATAGGACAACCGGGACGGCATCGCCTTTGCCCAGTTTCGCAGGCGCAGCGACCTGAATTCGACGTATCGGTTAACGGTTCGTCCCATCACGAGCGGGGCATAGGAGCTGTCGACCCCAAGGAACTCGCAGACATCCGAGTACACCCCCGCCGGGTTCGTGCTCAGATCGTCGCTGAACACGACCAGTATTCGCTCCCTCGGAAAGAACTCAGCCATATACGAAAGATGCTGCGCGTACATGCTCACCTCGAGAACGTCTGAAGAATCGAGATACTCCTCGAACGTTCCATTCGCTCGACCCCGGATCGCCTCCATCCAGTAGTGCGAGTACGTTCGATCCACGGGATCCCGAAGGATTGCGATTATCTGCACGTCGGGGACGACTCTCTTCATCTCGATCACGGCTGATCGATCGTGCATGTACCACGGCGTGGCCTCGCCAGCTCTCTGATGATCACTCGCACCATCGAAGTGGGCTTTGTACCACTCGACATCCTCGTTGTGCCAGCCGCTGAAGTACCCGATCTCCTTTGGCTTCGCCATGAATACCGATGGATGCTCGTCGATCATTCTGTAGAGCGTCGTGCTCCCGCTTCGTGGGAAGCCTGCGACGACAAAATCCGGCAATCGTGACATGGATCGGATCAGACTCCTCGGAGACACGTTCGACTCAGGTCACGTTACCTATGGAGTACACCGCAAGAACGCAAGATCGTGCCCTGATCGTAATCGACCGCGCCAAGCCCTGCCCCGTCGTCGATTTCCATCGTCCAGCTCGTTTCGGACTGGACGATGAATCCGCCGACCCAGAGAGCGGATACGTCCACTCCGAGGCAACCCGGATCCTCCTAACTCATAGGTTCGACAAGGTGAACCGACTGTCCAGAACTGAACGAGCCGAGGTTCTCTACAACACCATTCGGCCAAACAATCGAAATCGTGGCCGACGTTTCGGCGCCCAGGCCGAAGAACGCGGCCTTCTGGCTACCTCCCCCAAGGTTCCCGCCGCTTGAGATCAACTGCGTCTGGGTGCCGCCGACCGTTGTAATGGAGATCAACGCACCGATGGCATCGCGGTTCGACACCGAACCCTCGACTCTGACGGTCAACCACTCGTTCAGATTGCCGTTTTCTGCTGCCCTGTTTTCCATGAGCAACGGGTAGGTGTCGTAGTTGCCGATGAAGACATCTACCCAACCGTCTCCGTTGAAGTCCGCCTTCGAGACGTTGCGCGCCCTGGCCTCATCACCCATGCCGGTGATGCCTGTGACATCAGTGAATCCGCCGATGCCGTTGTTCTCGAGCAAGGCGCTCGCCAATGGTGACACGGTTCCGATGGCTCCCTGGGCGAAGAAGAGATCCTGCCAGCCGTCATTGTTGTAATCCAGGAATGCTGTTCCCCAACTCACGCCTCCAGCGAGTGCATCCGTGATCCCAGATGAACCGCTGACCTCGGTGAACGTGCCGTCCCCTTCATTCATCAGCAGGTGCCCCGGCGCGGCATCCGAGAACGCGAGATCCAGCAATCCGTCATTGTTGTAGTCGCCTATGCCGAGACCCATGCCGTTCACCGAGAGGCCCACATTCGCATTGACGCTGTCTTCGACGAACAACCATCCATCGAGACCATCGGAGCCATCATTGCGCCAGAGCTTGTTCGGCTGATTGTTCCCTGCAATGTTGTCGTTCACGAGGTAGATGTCCACGTCGCCATCGTTGTCGTAGTCGAACATGCCGGCGGCGAATCCGAGACCGCTGACGTCGTCGCACGGCACAACCCCGCCTCCGCACAGATACGTAGTCCAATCTGAGAAGGTGCCGTCGCCGTTGTTGTGGAACAGCCGATCGATGTTGTCGCCATCGACGGCGCATGTCCCGTGCTTCGCGTAGTAGACATCGAGGAAGCCGTCGTTGTCGACGTCTCCCCATGTCGCCGTCTCTATGCGACCGAGATCGTTCAATCCCGCAATGCCGGACACATCGATGAACGACAGGGATCCACTGTCAGTCAGCTGGTTCTCCCACAGTGTGTTGCCGTTGCTGTTCGCCACGAAGAGATCCTGATCACCATCATTGTCGTAGTCGATGAAGTTCGTGGCGAAGCTGTCCTCCGCCGCCGCTTCGACACCCAACTCGACGGCGATATCGGTGAAATCAACCACACCATCTAGATCGAGGTCGCCGTCGTTCCTGTAGAAGTGGTTGCCGCCGTTGCGGTTCGTCGTGAACAGGTCCTGATCGCCGTCGCCATCGACATCAGCCCATGCGGATCCGATACCTATCGGCGGACCGGAGCACGAAGCGCTCGCGTCGTGGTCCGTCACGATTCCCGCCGCGGGAGCGACGTTGATGAAGGTTGAATCTTCAGATGGGGGCAAGTAACCCACCGGGTCAGCGACCGTTTCCAGGCCCTCAGAAATCGTGAGGATCTGGACGCTATTACCCGTGGTGAGCGCTGAACCCGCCGCTCCTACAACCGTGAGTGTCCCCTCACCGATTCCGACGGCCACGGTGAAGTCTCCGTTGCCGTCAGTCGTACCGGGCCAAGTATCGCCCGCTGAGTCCTGGAACGACACAGCGACATTTGCGATACCGGTATCCGTGCCGTCCTCGATGCCGTTTCCATCCAAGTCTCCGAAGACATGACCGGACACATCTCCCGACACTGGGGGAGGAACACTTCCGGTTACCGTGAGCGCATCCAGGAGAGTGTCCGACCCACCGCCGGGGTTGCTGATCGTGAGATCACGAAGCCCGGATTCTGCGTCACCTGCCGCACTGACCGAAAGCCGTACCGTGTCGGCGTCGACCGTCTTGATCTTCACCGTGAGACCGAGTCCAGAGAAGGACGCCGTCCCTCCGTCCACATAATCGAGGACATCTACGTTGAAGTGCTTCTTCTGACCCGGATCGATCTCCGGCGATGGATCTTGCATTCCAATGATCTGAGGCGCGTCGCCAGATGGCGGTACGTAGCCCACGTCCGCAGCTCCGGCGATTGCCCCTTCGACGATCACGACTGTCTGGACGTCGTTCGCGGTCGTATGTGTGTACCCCAGTGGTGTCGTGTAAACGATATCTGCGTCTCCCAGCGGCAGCTGGGTTATCACGTAGTCACCGGAGGCATCCGTGACAACGGCATGGCCGACGCCTCCCTGGTCCGTGACGGTCACGGCGACGCCTGCAAGGCCTGCATCGGCACCGTCTTCGACACCGTTTCCGTCAAGGTCTTCGAACACCCGACCTTCCACGTCACCGGTAGGAATGGTCTCATAACCGACGGTTCCGGCGGGCGTGGCCGTATCGATAACGATCGTCACCACCTGCACGTCATTTGCCGTTGTCAGTGCCATTGCTACAGGTGTCGCGTACGTCAGAGTCGCATCTCCTACAGGTAGGCCGGCGAGAGTCGCATCACCTGTCGCGTCAGTGACGGCGATGTGGTTCCCTCCTTCGAAATCAGCGACGTCGACGACAACACCTGCGAGACCGGGCTCGTCACCATCCTCGAAGCCGTCGCCGTTCAGATCATCGAACGCTCGAATCGTGAGATCGCCCAATTGTGGCGGTTCATTGGCACCAGTCACGAACATCGCATCCGGGTAGGAATCCGACAACCCATCCGGGTTCGTGACGATCAGATCCCTCAAGCCGCCTTCAGCACTGCTATCGGCGAGAAGGTGCAATCGAACAACGCCGTCGTTGTAGGCCCGATAAGCCGTCACATCGAGACCGGTGCCGGAAAACGCGAAGGTCGCTCCGTCGTCGAGACCGATCACATCTATGTTGAGGGAGCGCTTCTCCCCCGGGTCGACGTCGAGATCGCTATCGATCAGAGCGACGATTACGGGGGGCACACCTTCGGCGGCCCCTGTCGGCGCAACGACCATGCCGCTCGACATCAGTACAACAACTGAGGCAAACGCGACCGCACGCCTCCAATGATTCACGATACCCACGTTTCCCAACCCCAATCAAAGTGCCTTCCATTACCTTCGATCCCCCGGGGGCGGAGACTGTAGCAACTCCGACATTTGCGCGCAAGGGAATTGCCGACGACCGGTTGAGGGATCCGGCGCCGATCGCGTGTCACCAGACAGCGTGTTGATCAAAGTGTACGCTTTGTCGGGGACCGGTTCAGAGATGCTAGGGAAGGTGTGGAGGCATGTCGGCGTACGATAGATCGACGCGGCATGACTTCGGGCTTCATTCGACCGATGAACCGGTGTTCTTTCCGACGAATGAGAGCACCTACTGCGGCCTCATTTCCATCCCGACGTCCGGCATGATGCGAACCACCGGCGTTGTACTTCTCGCTGGCACCGGCGCCGGTACGGGCACGGTCGGGAGGAACCGCATGTGGGTGAAGCTCGCCAGGACGCTCGCGGACGCGGGCACGGTGGTTCTGAGATTCGACTACGCGGGCGTCGGCGATTCGAGCGGGGATTTGGTGGGCGATGACCTCGATTCGCCCGCCGTCGACGCGTTGCGGGCCGCGTTCGATGTCCTCGAATCGCGAGGGATTGACGACATCGTCCTGGTTGGCACCTGTTACGGAGCAAGAACGGCGCTCGCAGGATCGGTAGGTGACCCCAGAGTCACAGGGATCTACCTCCTCGTACCGCCGGTGAGATCGCCACAGAAGGGGTCGGCAGGATCCGATCATCTCGCCAACGATGCAGGTTTGGTCACGCTAGCCAGAAAGGCCATTGCGCCGAGGACGATGAAACGCCTTCTGCGCAGCAAGGGCGCTCGTAAGGCGACGGGGAGAGTTCTCGCAGCACGATCTAGAAGCGCAGCCGGAAGGTTGACCGGGTCGAGTGGAGCGAGCGCGGATCGGGCCATGGACGCCGCACCGGGATTCGTACGACCCCTCCTTGATCTCTTGGAGGACGGCGTGCCGGTTCGGTTTCTCTTCGGCCAGGACGACTTCTTCTGGATGGAATTCGAGGAAGCTTTGCGCGGGCGGCTCGGTAGAGCCATACGGACGTTCGGAGATCTTGTGCAGATAGACACCATTCCCGGAGTGTTGCGGGGGTTTCCCTCTGTGCGCGTTCAAGATCTCACAATCGACTCGGTGGTGGGATGGGTGCGCGAGCGTACAAGTCATGGGCACACCGAACTCCTCGATGTCGAAGCAATGAGCACTCGCACGGTCGAACCCGGCCACACCACCGAGGAGATCGCCTACTTTGGCAGCTCTCCACAGTTGTACGGCATAACCCATGTTCCGGCCGGCGATAGCCGAGCGTCTGTCGTGATCTGCAGTTCGACTCATGCAGAGCTTCTCAAGTCGTATCGCCTCGAGGTTCTTCTCGCACGAGCTCTTGCGAGCCGCGGCGTCGCCGTCCACCGATTTCATTACAGGGGCGATGGCAACAGCGAGGCCACATGGTCCGCACTCGAGCTTCCAGAGATGATCAAGGCAAGCCGCACGGCCAACACGAGAATCGCCGACCTCACAGGCACGGACAGGTTCGTGTTCGTAGGGATCCGTCTAGGCGCCTATCCCGCGACCGTCCTTGCGACCGAATCAGGCGGTTCGCCCCTTGTCCTCTGGGATCCGGTACTCGACACAGACCGATTCGTGAAGGACGCGCTCCGAAGCCACGCCACAGCGGCGATCAGGGGTGAAGCGAAGCCCGAGTCTGTGCGGCAATCCCTTGGTCGTCTCGAACGCGACGGTTCGATCGAAGTTCTCGGGTACGAGATGACCTCGACGTTCCACTCAAGCATCCAGCAGAAGAAGCTGGACGAGTACTGTCCTGACGGGAGCAACGTACTCGTCGTCCCGTTCGGGAGCCTCAACGTGGAGCCACTCGCTGAGGCATGGGGGAATAGAGGTATCTCTGTCACGCAACTCGAGGCAGCTGAACGAGCAGCGTGGTGGTTGGTCGAAGACATGACCGCGGACAAGCGACGACGCAACGAAGATCTCGCGGCGCGCACCGCCGATTGGATTGCTGCCGCTACCTCGTAGAGGGCACACCGCGCATACGCCGCGCGATTCTCCGCGCAATCCCGACGTTCCGACGAGGTCTTCGGTGAGGGAAAGGAGCGTCGGGTGTGGGTTCGTCGAGGAAGGGGCAGAGCCGATCCCATCCTTCACCGTCAGTGATGGAAAACACCAGGAGGTCATCGGGACGATCAGCGAAATAGTCGATCACGGCCGCATTGTGTGCCTCGTAACGTTCCTTGTAGAGAGACTCGTGACCTTTGGGATCGCCGATGCCGTAGATCCAAGTGCGCATTTCGGTCGTCCTTCCACCGAAGTGCTTCAAAAGACTGACCCACCACTCATCCGTGTCCCGGATGGTGAGGATGAATCGGGAGCCAGGAAATTCCCTGTCAAGCTCCCTGAACAGCAACGGCCACGGATTGTCCTGGACGGCGTCGACGGTGGCTGCCATTTCGAGGGCCCGCGCCACGAGGTTGACCTCGTTGATCTCACCTTCGACGAGAAACCGTGGCGCGAATGCATAGCCCAGCATCGAGGCAGCGGACTTGAGCGTGCTCGTACCGGTCTTGTGGAATCCAATTCCGAAGACCTTCCGATCTTTCAACGTCTCGTGCGCTTCATGTTTCGGTTCCGCATGTCGGCGACCTCCCTGATTGCCCGCTGTGGATCGATCGCGCCACATTACTGTCAGGACGATTCGGTCTCCGTCCCGCACTCGGCTGCTCGGTCCTTCCTGCTAGCTTGGCGCCCCTCCGACCACGGAACGCGGGGACGATGAACACCGCAAAAGCACGCCAGGACACAGTCGACACGTTGAAGAGGCTCACTCCCCTGACGGTAAGGAGAGGCCTCGTCCGTGGTCGATTGACGGT
>JBDLIR010000044.1:0-10016 GCA_039714815.1 Actinomycetota bacterium
GCCCGCGAGTTGTAGCCGAGGCCCGACCACACAGCGAGAAGGTGATTCGTGGGGGCCTGTGCCAGTTCCTCGACGGTTGCCCATGTGTCGACGAACTCTTCGAACTTCGGAATCACGCGGTCGACCTGAGTCTGTTGGAGCATCGTCTCAGACACGAGAGTCACGTAAGGGTCGCCCGACACTCTCCACGGCAGGTCCCGAGCGGCTTGTTCGTACCAGCTGATGAGCGCGGTGTTACGGTCTGAAACGGTGATGGTGCCGGTCACGGAGCCGGGGCGACGAAGACCACGACGCCAACATCGGTACCCGGTAGTACGGAGGTACCGGGTGCGGGATCCTGGTTGTCGATCGTGCCCACGCGATTGGGATTCGGGGTTTCGAGGGTTCCTACCTGGTTGATGGTCCCCAGCCCGATCTGCGTCGCGATCGTCTGGGCTTCGGCGATCGTCAGGCCGCTGAAGTCGGGAACGTCCGGTTGGTACACGTACACGTTGAACTGGACGATCGTTCCTTCGTCAACCGTGGTTCCGCCCACCGGATCCTGTGTCGCGACCAGGTCGGCGAGATTCTGGTCGGCGGTGATCGTCGATCCCGTGATCTCGGCCAGCAGGCCAACCTCTTCGACGGCGGCGGTCGCATCGGTCGGGGTCATCGTGGTCACATCGGGAACGGATACTTTGCGGATCACCCCGAGGAAGACCACAACATCTGTCCCGGATTCAACGGTCGTTCCGGGGTTGGGATTCTGCTCGGCGACGAGTCCGATCAATCCCGAGCCGGCAGCGACCTCGACCGTGTCGGAACTCACGACCAGGTTGAGGCCCTCGTCTTCCAGTGTCGACCGTGCCTGGTCTACGGAATCTCCGGTCAGGTCCGGTACTGCAACCGGCTCTGGCCCTTTGCTCAGGATCACGATCACCGTCGCATCGCGAGGTATCGACTGCCCGGCAGCCGGGTTCGTTGACATGACGATGCCGATCTCGACGTCAGGAGAGAACTCTTCCTGGTTCTCGACATTGTCGAATCCAGCTCTTGTGAGTTCCAGTATTGCGTCGTCGACGGTGCCCCCGGCTACGTCCGGTACGGTGATAGAGAAAGGACCACTCGACACGAGGAGGTCGACAGGAGTGTCAGGCGGCGCTGTTGTCCCACCAGTGGGTGTTTGGCGGATGACGATGTCTTCGTCCACGTCCTCGGTGAGCGAGTACTCGATCAGTCCCACGGTGAACCCCTGGTCTTCGATGCGGGTGCGGGCAACCTCGACGTTCTCGCCGATCAGGTTCGGTACCCCGAACTGCTCGGGGCCAAGGGACACCACAACGGTTACGAACGTACCCGTTTCGACTTCCGAAGTGGCGACCGGGTCGGTACGGATCACGAACCCGGCTGCGATCTGGTCGCTTGTTTCATCCACTTCGCTCACCTTGAGGTTCAACTCCTGAAGAGTGATGAACGCACTTTGGGCCTCGCTTCCCTCGAGATCGGGGATCGTCACGAGGTCACCGCCGTCCCCTCCGGAGAGAAGTCGCAATATGAGCCAAAGACCGAGTCCGAGGGCAACGAGGAGCGCGCCGACGAAGACCCAGTAGGCCGTTTGGGATCGCTCCTCGGGTTGGGTCTCAAAAGTATCGCCAGATGTCATGAGGGGCGGAGGCGCCACGACTGCAGCCGGTGGGGGGATCATGGTCGTTGCGGCACCGGCCATGATCGCCGCGGCCGCAACAGGTTCTGCCCCGCCGAGGTATCGCAGAAGATCGTCTCTGAAAGCGTCTGCGCTCTGGTATCTGTTCGCAGGGTCCTTCGCGATGGCGTGCTCTGCGACCGACGCTATCTCCTGGGGCACATCGGGGTTGATCTCGCGCGCCGGTGACGGCATCGTCGACACGTGCTGGTAAGCCACCGCCACGGGGCTTTCACCGGTGAACGGCGGCTTGCCGGCAAGCGACTCGTACAGGACGATGCCGAGGGCGTAGATGTCAGACCGCTCATCGGCTGGCAGTCCCTGAGCCTGTTCCGGCGAGAAGTAGGTCGCGGTCCCGATGACTGCACCGGTACGCGTCAGTTCTTCGGAGTCGTCAAGGGCCCTCGCGATACCGAAGTCTGTGACCTTCACGGCGCCGTCTTCGGTAACCATGATGTTGCCCGGTTTGATATCGCGGTGGTACACGCCGTGCTGGTGGGCGATAGCGAGAGCCGCGGCAGTCTCTGCGGCGATCTCGGTAGCGCGCCGCGGAAGCAGGACTCCTTCAGTTCTGAGAATCTGGCGCAGCGTCTGGCCACGGATCAACTCCATCACCATGAAGTAGGTGCCAGCCTCTTGACCCCAGTCGTAGATGGCCACGATGTTCGGATGCGACAGGTTCGCTGCTGCCTGGGCTTCCCTTCGAAACCGTGACACGAACGCCTGATCGGACGCGAAGTTCGCGTGGAGAACTTTCACAGCGACCGGTCTATTCAGGAGCATGTCTTCGGCTTCGAAGACGTCGGCCATCCCCCCGCGCGCGAGGTGCTTGACTATCCGGTATCTATCCGCGAGAACACGTTCTTCCACGCAGATGAGGGTACTTCGTTCTGGTATTTGGTACTTCGTAGACGCGCGGATAGGTGATGAAGGGCAAGCGGTTTACGGTTCACGGTCCACGGTCGAAGAACGGAAAGCGAAAATCGGCTCTTCCACCGACGGCTTCCTTCGTATTACGTAGTACGTACTACGTAATACGAAGAGACGCGGAATGGTGAGTGCTCGTTCTCCGTCCCTATCCGCCGATCCTCCAAGTACCGAGTACCAAACACCAAGTACTTCCTACTCGAAGAACGCTGTGAGCACCTTCTGTGCGATCGGCGCGGCGACGCTTCCTCCCGTCGCGGTCTCTCCGAAGTTCCCCCCGGATTCCACGACGACGGCGATCGCGATGCCGGATTCGTCTGCACCGGCCCCGACCGGCCCGAACCCGACGAACCACGCGTGCGGGGGATTGTCGGTGACTTCCGCCGTGCCCGTCTTACCTGCGATCCGTACACCGGGTACCGCGGCCTTCTTGCCGGTTCCGGAGATTACGACCTGTTCCATCATCTCCGAGAGCACTGAGGCTGTGGCGGGACTCATCGCCCGTTTCCACACGGTCGGCACGGTGCTGGCCTCGACAGATCCGTCGGAAGTGAACACATCGCGCACGAGGTGGGGTTCCATCGCAGTTCCGCCGTTGGCAACCGCTGCTGCGGACATAGCCATGAGCAGTGGAGTCGTTTGGACGTTTCTCTGCCCGATGGCACTCTGTGCGGTCACCGACGGATTGTTCTCGATCGATCCCTGCCCCGGGAAGAAGGAGACGAGGACGTCGAGGTCGAAGGGGATGGATCGGTTGAACCCGAAACTCTCGGCGGTGACACCGAGGTCGTCTCCGCCGATGTCCATTCCGAGTTGGCCGAACACGGTATTGCACGACCGGATGAACCCGACTTCGAGCGTCACGCTCTTGCCGTCGTTGCACACGTCCTTGTCGAAGTTCGAAATCGTTGCATCTGAGTCCGGGAGCGCAAGCGCGACCGGATCAGGGAACTCACTCGATGGGCTCACCACCCCAAAGTCGAGGCCGCTGGCAGTCGTGATCACCTTGAACACGGACCCCGGCGCGTAGGACTCATCGATAGCGCGGTTTCGGAGAGGCTCATCTGTGTCGTTCTCGAGGGCCGTGCCAGTGTTCCCCGAGTTCGGCCCGGTCAGTGTGTTCGGGTCGAACGATGGGTAGCTGACCATCGCCAGTACCGCCCCCGTGCGGGAGTCGAGGGCTACGATCGCTCCCTTCTGGTCTCCGAGAGCGTCAGCCGCGGCCTGCTGGAGGTCGTGATCGAGCGTCAACCGCAGGCCACGGGGCCTGGTGTCGCCACCGAGGAGTCCGTTGAGCACGCCCGTAACGGTGGCGTCTCTGTCGGAAACGAGTTCCTGAGACCATGCAGACTCGAGCCCTGTGGACCCGAACAACACAGATGTGTACCCCACCGTGTGCGCGTACAAGTCGCCTTCGGGATACGAGCGCACGTAGAGCTTGGGATCGATGGACGACGGTGTCGATGCGGCGAGCACAACCTCATCCGTGGTCAAGATCGGGCCGCGCTCGCGCCCGGTACGCGTCGCGACGACCCTGGCATTGCGAGCATCGTTCTTGTACTCGGGGCCGCGGACGACCTGGATGTAGGTGACAGCGGCGACGAGCACAGCGAACGCCAGGAACATGGCATATGCCGCTCTTCTCAGGGAGACGTTCATGCACGCTCCTCATGCGATATCTGGAGAAGGAGCACGATGATGATCATGTTCGCCAGCAGCGACGATCCCCCGTACGACATGAACGGGAGAGCGATCCCTGTGATCGGGAGCACCCTGAGTACCCCTCCGAGGATGATGAAGGCCTGGAGCGCGATGACGATCGCCAGACCCCCGGCGAGGTACTTACGGAAGCGGTCCCGTGAGCGGATGGCGATGCCGAACGCTGCACCGACGAGAAGGGCGAATCCCGCAAGGACCGCAATCGACCCCGCAAAGCCCATCTCCTCGGCGATGGCCGCGAAGATGAAATCCGTCTCTGCTGCCGGTATGAGGTCAGGCCGACCCAACCCGATGCCGGAACCTGTGAGACTCCCTGAACCGATAGCGAACAGTCCCTGAACCGTCTGGTATCCGGCATCCTGGAAGTTCGCAAACGGATCGATCCAAGCCTCGATCCGCCGCTGGACATGGTCGAACACCTTGAACGCGACGAACCCGGCCGCCACCGCGGTGAGGCCGCCTGTTATGAAGTAGAACGATCGCCCTGTCGCGATGTAGAGCATCCCTATGAAGATCCCGAACAGGAGCAGTGAAGCGCCCAGGTCCTTCTGATAGATCAGCACCACGAAGGCAGAAGCTGCGGCGATCATGACCGGTCCGAGGTGTCTTGGTTCGGGGATCTTGAATGGCCCGATCTTGCGATCGACGACGGACATCGCTTCCGCGTTCTCTGCTAGATAGGATGCAAGGAACACGGTGATGAGCACCTTTGCGAGTTCGCCCGGCTGGAAACTGAGCGTTCTGAGCGTGCCTGGAAGATCGATCCTCACCCAAAGCCGGGACCCGTTGACCGTTGCGCCGTGGATCGGCCATGAGTCAGGGAAGAGGGGGAGCAGTAGTAAGGCGACCGCGATGGCGAGGATCACGTAGCGATAGCGGCGAAGTACCACGATCCCGGGTCCTGAGAGGACCCACAAGACGGTTGCACCGATCGCCGCGGTGACGAGCAGGGACCACCTTTGGACCGCCGCGAGTTCCGGATCGAGCCGGTAGATCTCGATGAAGCCGACCGCAGACAGGAACGCGGCTGTGGGTAGAAGCAAGCTCGATGCACCGGCTGCCCAGAGGCGCACAGCGATCTGAAGACCACCGAACGCAGCCAGGAACGTGAGAAGCGTTATCGCGACCTGGGCATCGAGCCAGTTGCCCTGTGTGAACTCGACCATGGCGACGCCGATCGCTGCGAGCAGCGAAGCTGCGACGAGTAGGCCAGCTTCGGCCCTGCGGGTCATGCCAGGACGTCGATCAGGACGACGGTCGTGTTGTCGACGCCTCCTGCCGTGTTCGCCTGTTCGATCAGCGCCCAGGAGGTCGGTTCGACACCTTCACCCGCATCGAGTATCTGCTCGATCGTGAAGTCGGCAACCATGGTCGTCAGTCCATCAGAGCACAGAAGGATCCTGTCTCCGGGCTGAAGTTCGATAGAGAACGCATCGATCGCGATCGGGCCGATACCGAGAACTCTCGTGAGCATGTGGCGGTGCGGGTGGCTTTCAGCTTCCTTTGGCGTGATCTTGCCAAGCTCGATGAGTTCGTTGATGAGCGTGTGGTCGGTCGTCAACATGCGCAACCCGCCCTCGGTGAGGATGTACGCCCTCGAGTCCCCGACGTGGGCAAAGTCCGACGTGCCGTCAGGGTTCAGGCGCACCAGTGTCATCGTCGTACCCATTCCAGCAAGCGAGGGGTCAGCGAGTGTTGCTTCGATGACCGCTTCGTTTGCGGACGCTACGCGTGCGGTCGGTTCGATGGCGTGATCGTCGAGATCTCTGGATGCGGCTTCCACAGCGAGCCTCGATGCGACCTCGCCCGCAACGGCGCCACCCATGCCATCAGCCACCATCAGAACAGCAGGACCCTCGGAAGCACCTGAGGTAGATGGGAAGAGGGAGTCTTCGTTCTGGTCTCGCACCTTGCCGGCATCTGTGCCGGTGGCCCATACGTATCTCATCGCACCTCGAGAATCGTCTTGCCGATCTGAACCGTATCGCCCTTTGACACGGTGGTGGGCGTCGTAACCCGTCGCCCGTTCACATAGGTCCCGTTTGTACTCCCGAGATCGTGCACGAGGACGGCGTTGTCCTGCAACCCGACCCTGGCATGGAACTCTGACGAGTACGGGTCGTCGATGTGTATGTCGGCATCGCTCGAGCGACCGACGACGTGGCCGTGGGGCCGTAGCTTCACCCGGTCGACGTCGGCGTTCCCGGTGAGAACGACGAGTTCAGCTGGGAACCCTGAAACACGCGCACCAGGGTTCGATCCCGTGTGGCTCCGCAGAGCCCTAACGACCTGGAACAGGAACAAGAACAACAGGGCGAGGAACAGAAGCTTGATGATGTTGAAGAAGAGGGCTGGCATTCAGGTCATCGTCCTGTATGTGAAGGAGAGATCTCCGAGCAGGACGTTGTCGCCAGCGACCACGGCGATCGGCTCAGCCGATGCGGCGGTAGCGTTGACGAACGTTCCGTTCGACGACTTGAGATCGGTCAGGAACGACCTGTCACCTTCTCTGAACATCACCGCATGATGGCGCGAGATCTCCTGGTTTGCGATCCGGACGTCACAGTCCAGATCGCGCCCGATCAGTGTCCTGTTGAAAGAGATAGGGAGTACGGCGGAGCCATCGTCCGCGATCAGTTGGCCCCACGGCGCGAGTTCCGTCGGCCGGAAGTCGCCGTCACAGTCGATGATGCCTCTCGGTGTGGCTCCGTCCGTGCGGATGTGGACACCGACGGTCCCGACCAACCTCCACCCGCGGTCCGTGGCGGTCTGTGTGATGGCATGTTCGAGCTCTCTTGTGAGCGCTCCACGGTCGATCGACGGATCCAGGTCGCTTGCGTGCATCGACACCGTGAGGTCGTTGGGAACCTGCGGTCCGGACGCTGAATCGACCTCGAGATACTCGAGTTGGCGCACGAGTCGCGTCGCTATGGCAATGGGATGCATCGTCCCGCGAAATATGGAAGCACTCGCGCCGTCGGCGAACTTCTCCAACCGCCTCTCGAGGCCCTGTGCAAGATTCATAGGGGGAACGGTACTCGACATCGGGTTTTTCCTTCGGCGCTGTTTGATGACAGATGCCATCTGGAGTCTGGAGTTTGGAGTTTGGAAGCGAGCCTGCGAGCGTTCTGGCCTCTGGCCCCGGGTGTCTGCTGTCCGCTATCGGCTGTCCGCCATCGGCTGTAGGCGGATTCCCGGGGTAGCCTTGCGTCCTGCGGGCGAGTGGCGGAATTGGCAGACGCGCAGGATTCAGGTTCCTGTGAGGTAACACTCGTGAGGGTTCAAGTCCCTCCTCGCCCACGATGGCATATCCGCCGTACCAGTCAGACCGTCGATCGAGGTCGCGCCGCTGGCTGTTGATCGCTCTCTCACTCACCGTGGTCGTCGTTCTGATCGGATTGCTGGCTTCGCGCCAAACAGATCAACGAGGGACGGTCGAGTTCTTCGTCGCGGCCGAGGAAGCGTCGGTTCTTCAAGAGAGCGCAGCCCAGACGTTCGGACAGGCCCTGGCCTCGATCGGGATCGTGTCCCGTCAGGACCTGACGCGGAGACTCGAAACTGTGGTCGAAAAGACGGCCGAAGCCGAAGGCCTGGTCACAGCGGTTGAGAATGTTCCTTCCGATGTCGGACCCTCATACGGGACCATGCTGAGTGCGTCGACGTCCTGGAGTACGGGCGCCGAGGAGATCGATCGTGTTGTCATCGGCATCATGGACGGCGAGATCGTCAAGACGGCGGTTCCGGAACTCCAGCATGCCCTCGACCTGCTCGGTGTTGGAGATGTCGCCTACGAGCTGTACATGGATTCGGGTGCGGAGATGGCTGAACCGGTCGATCTTGCGTCGTTCCCGTCGATCAGGTTCGTGGACCCGAAGCCGGAGGATCCAACCGGGTTCGATGCGACCAGCCTGGTGCTCAGAATCCAGGCCGCCTACGGGCTTGCGCCTCACCACGATGCCTCTATCTCCGGGAGCACGGAACCCGGTGCCGTTGGTGACCGAGATGGCATACCGGTCGTTCCGTTCTCCGAGTCGATTTCGATCATCGCACTGGTCACGAACGAGGGAAACGAACCGGAGTCCGGCGTTGACATCAGCCTGACTGTGATCAACGTGGCTACCGGGGATGTCGTGTCGCGGACTGAGATCGTGCCCCAACTCGACGTCGGAACATCCACCACCGTCAACTTCGACGGGATCGAGATCGAACCCGGCGGTTTGTATCAGGCAAACCTCACGGCGAGAATCAACGGTGACATCGACGAGACGAACAACGACTGGACCATGACCTTCGACTGGAACGCAGAATCGTGAACATCGCATTCATCATCATCGTGGTGCTCGTACTGCTCCTCGCCGGGTGGCAGGCGTTACAGATTCAGGCGCTTCGCCACAGACTCAACTCTGTCCCGGATGACGGGAATGTGATAGCGATGCTCACCAACATCGATTCCCGGATCGTCGAAACGGAATCCCGTGTCGCCGAAGCTAGCCAGCGGTTGGGACATCTCGAAGGGCAGATGCCTTTCGCGTTGAGCTACATCGGTGTGGTCTCTTACAACGCGTTCGGTGACATCGTTGGAAACCGTTCGCGTTCTATCGCCCTGCTGAACCAGAAGGCCGACGGCCTCGTGATCACGATCCTCGCATCGCGTGAGGAGACACTGTTCTTCACCAAAGAGGTTCGGTCGGGCGCCGGTGTCGAGGAACTCTCTCCCGAGGAGCAGTCGGCGGTGGACGGCGCCATCGGTCGGTAACCTCTCGGTATGATCGACATCGCAATCCTCAGAGAGCGCCCCGAAGAACTGGCGACGTCCCTCGGCCGTCGAGGCGTCACAATCGACCTCGACGCCCTCGCTTTGCTGGACAGGGAGCGAAGGAACTCGCGCGCTGAAGCCGAGGTCGTCCGTTCGAAACAGAAGACGATCGGCAAATCGATCCCGAGCCTCGACGGGGAGAGCAAGCAGGCTGCCATCGCCGAGGCAGGAGAGCTGGCAGGTCGGTACAAGGAACTTCTGGCAACCGCAGACGACCTCGACGAGGAATTCAACGCCGTGTGGGTGACGCTTCCCAACATGACCGACCCGACCGCAGCCGACGGTCTCGAAGAGGAGGATGCCGTCGAGATCAAGCGAGTCGGTGAGCCACCAGAATTCGGGTTCGACGTGGACGACCATGTCGACCTTGGTATCGCACTTGACGTCATCGACATCGAGCGGGCTGTCAAGATGTCGGGGAGCAGGTTCGCGCTGAAGAAGGGGAAGCTCGCCCTCCTCGAGATGGCGCTGGTGCGATGGGCGGTGGCACAGATATCGAACTACGGGTTCACTCCCGTGATCCCGCCGGTGCTCGTGCGCGAGCACGCCCTCTTCGGCACCGGCTTCTTCCCGGCCGACCGTGATCAGGTGTACTCGGTTCGAGAGGATGATCTGTACCTCGTCGGCACGTCTGAGGTGCCCCTCGCGGCGATGCACGGAGACGAGATCCTCGACCGTGAGGACCTACCGCTGCGATACGTCGGCATGTCGACGTGCTTCCGCGTCGAGGCCGGAACTTACGGCAAGGACACCAGGGGTATGTTCCGTGTCCACCAGTTCGACAAAGCGGAGATGTTCTCGTTCGTCCATCCAGATCGTTCACGGGACGAGCATGACTATCTCCTCGAACGCGAAGAAGAGCTCGTTCGTGCC
>JBDLIR010000045.1:0-9996 GCA_039714815.1 Actinomycetota bacterium
GTCGCGTTCTTGGATCAGGCGCCTGAGGTCTCCTGGGTCGCGTACCCGGAACTCGACAGCCACCCGGACCGCGACCTCGCGACGGAACTCCTCCCGAAGGGGAGCGGCGCGATCTTCCCGTTCGGTATCCGCGGCGGCCGCGACGCGGGGCGCAGTTTCATCGAGCGTCTCCAGGTCTTCTCGCACCTCGCCAACGTCGGCGACGCAAAATCACTCGTCATCCATCCGGCTTCGACGACGCACGCCACGATGAGCAGCGAGGAACTCGATGCTGCCGGTGTCGGCGAGGACCTGATCCGGCTGTCCGTCGGCCTCGAGGACCCCGACGACCTGATCGCCGATCTCGCCCAGGCGCTTCGGGCGTCACAGCGGGGGTGACGCGATGGACGTGAACTCCGATGGCATCCGCATCCATGCCTCGACGGGAGGGCGCCCGTTCGACCCGGCACAGCCAACGGTCGTCCTCATCCACGGGGCGGGCATGGACCACACGGTGTGGCAACTCCAGGCAAGGGCATTCGCGTTTCGCGGGTACAGCGTGCTGTCGCTCGACCTCCCCGGTCACGGCCGCTCCGATGACCCTGCTCCATCGACCATTGCCGGGTACGCGGATGTCGTCGCCGGCCTGCTCGTCGAGGTCGGCGTGGACGATGCACGCATCGTCGGTCACTCGATGGGGGCCTTCATCGGGATCGAACTTGCTGCCAGGTACCCGTCCCTGGTGCGGCGCCTCGCCCTGATCGGTGTCGCAGAGAAGATGGCGGTGCACCCCGATCTACTCGACGCTGCGCGGGCCGACGACCATCTTGCGTTCGACCTCGTCTCGTCGTGGAGCCACGCTCGCCCTGCCCATACCGGTGGCCACCGGACACCCGGGCTGTGGATGATGGGTTCAACCGTGCGTCTCCTGGAACGCAGCAGACCAGGGGTTCTGTACAACGACCTCGCGGCGTGCAATGCCTACGAGACGGCCACCGACCGGGCAGGCGAGGTCGCCTTCCCCGTCCTCGTTCTCATGGGAGAACGCGACCTCATGACCAGGGCCAAAAGCGCAGCATCACTCGCCGGGGCCTTCGCCGATGCGACCACCGTGATCGTGCCGGGGGCCGGGCACATGGTGATGGTGGAGCGCCCCGACCCCGTCATCGACCACCTCCTCACCTTCTGGACCGGTTCTTAGGGCTTTGGCGTCGATATGGCTGATATTTCAGCCATATCGACGCCAAAGCCCTAAGAACGGTCAGTTGCGGTGGTTGGTGCAGCGCTCCTGGTAGGGACAGCCGGTGCACCACTCGCCCACCGAGTAGGAGGGCTGGGTCGCATCGACGGGATCCCACGCCACGATCGGGGCAAGGACCTGCATCAGAAGTTCGTCGGCTTCGGCAAGTCTGTCCGCGTCGTAGACGATGCGGATGCACTCAGGATCACCCGCAGTGCCGAGTGCGTGCTGATGCACCGCCACCGTGTCCACCCCGAGGAGCCTGGCGGTGGACAGCGCATACATCGCGGTCTCACGGTCGTCGATGCGATCAGATGTCTTGCCCGTGCGGTGCTCGATGACCGCGGGCGTGTTGTCCGGTTCACGTCCGACAGCATCGGTCCTCGCGATGATCGCAATCGCGACCGCGGCACCCTCTCTCACGTTGCCGTCCCTATCGGCGTCGAGCCCCTCGAGGATGAACGTCGCACCAACCTGGTATTCGGTACGTCCACATCTCACCGGCACATGACTGGATTCGATCTGCTTGTGCCTCTCGTACAACCCGATCATCTTGTCGCGGTCTTCGGGAGACACACGTCCGACCATCTCAGAGAACGTGCCGTCTGGATCGTCGCTGAGGAGGACCTCCGCCAGGATCTCGTGGAACAGGAGCCCGGTGACGGCAGCGAGCCCTGCCTCTCCTTCGGAATCCTGCGGGATGGCATAGATCGCCTTCCACGCGACCCTGCGGTGGCACTGGTCGAGTCGAAGCACATCTGACTTCGACACCCTGATCGTTCGCTGCCGCCTCCCGACCCGGTAGCCATCGGGAGCGGGGTATTGGCCACACGTCGCCACCCTGTCACATCGGTAGCACTGCCGACCCGGCTTGCGGTCCCGGAGGTTGGTGTCGCGAGCTGCAAGCTCGTTGAGGCGTGCGATTGCCTCCTCGACTTCCGACCGGGGCATGTCCATGGCCTCGACGGTGCCGTCCCTCAACATCAGGTCAGCGTATCCAACGTCGGGTTCTCCGCCTGTGAGGAGGATCGCTGCCTCGGATGCCGAGGTGCCCTCTCTGCCCGTTCTGATCTTGAGGTACTCGACCTTCGTCGGGTCACGCGGGTCGGTCACCACTATCTGAAAATAGGACGCGAACTCGATGTTGAGCGACGGATGCTCAACGGTCACGAAGCTGTCCTCAGGGTCGAACTCGGTCTCGGCATCGGATGCTCCAAGTATCAGAACACCATTGGTGACGAATTCTGTCACCAAGCCCTTCTGCACGCGGTCGAGCCACGCGGCGTTGTCTTCGACCGCTGCATCGACATCACCACCATTGGCGAGTGCCCCCTCCAGCGCATATCTGACTGCCTTCCAGCGGTCGAGCGCAGCCGTCGACAGCCGCGACCCGCCTCCACCGCTCGCAGGACATTCATCGAGGGCGTCGAGATCGACAGCTTTCAGCCTCAGGGGAGGTTCATCGTGGTACACACCCGCACCCTACAGGCCGTTGGAACGGGGCAGTCCGACGACGGCGAGATCGTGGTGATCTGGACACCGTAGGTCGGACTGGAGGCTGAAGATGCAGCGGTACCCTCACGGCGACACCGCCACGAGGGAACATGCGATACACCACACTGCTCTTCGATCTCGACTTCACCCTTATCGACGGGCACACGTCCGAGGCTGCCGCCTTCGACTACACGTTGCGCCGTGCAGGTGCCGTTGACCCCGCCGACTATCTCGCACCGTATGTGGAGATAAACACAGTGCTGTGGGCCGCCGTCGAACGCGGAGATATCACCCCGAACGACGTCAGAACGGAACGCTTCGCCCAACTCATCGCCGCAACCGACCTCGAAGCCGATCCACAAGCGATGGGCGATGATTTCGTCTACGGCATGGGCGCCAATGGGAACCTGTACCCGGGGACCGTCGAGACTCTCGACGCGCTCGCTCAGGTGGCGACGCTTGCCCTGGTCACCAACGGGATCGGTGAGGTGCAGCGCGCACGCATCGCCCGCCTCGACCTCGACAAGTACTTCGATGCGATCGTGATCTCAGGGGAGGTCGGCGTCGCAAAGCCGGGGCTGGAGATCTACGACCTCACCTTTGCGAAACTCGACCACCCGGACAAGGCGACGACGCTCATGATCGGGGACAGCCTGTCCTCAGACATGGCGGGTGGTATCAACTACGGCATCGCCACGTGCTGGTACGCAACCCACTCCGATGCGCCTACTCCCGCCGGGATAGACCACCGCATCACCGACCTCGCAGAACTGCTCCCCATCGTCACGGCCTAGCCGCTTGCTGAATCGTCCTCAGCCGAAGGCGCCGTGGGATATGTCTATCCAGACCAGTCGGTGGTCAGACGACGGGAACGGCCAGGTGCCAACCAGAGCGAACAACGGATCATCGCTCAGCGGCCAGAACACGCCAGCGTCACGGATCTGAAGAGCCTTTCCTGGCAACACGTAGTCCGCCCTCAGGTTCCCCGGCGCGAAATCGCTGAAGTCCGCCGTGTCGAACGCCGGATCGCTGAGGTGGGCGTCGTTCGCACCACCCTGAAGGATCGACTGCTCGACGGCGCCCTCGCTCGCCGGGGTCACCTTTGTATTGATATTCGGACTGTCGAGGAGTTGCTGGATCGCGTCCTGGGTGCTGTCACCGTCAAGCGGATCAGCGTTCTGATCACCTGCAATGACGAACAGCGATCCGGGAGCGAGGGCCCCCGGCGTGCCGTTGTCGTCGTAGATGTACGCGTCACCAGCCGCCGACACGTAGTCAGACCAGAACCGGATCTCGTCGTGGTTCCGTGTGCCGTTGCGGTCCTCGGGACCGTCGAACACCGGTGGCGTCGGATGGCTGACGAGGAAGTGCACCGTCGTGTGTCCGATCTCGATCGGAAGGTCCCAGTGGCTCTTCGAAGAGAGCCTCAACACGTCGAGTTCCTCAGGCGAGTACCACTGCGTGCCGTCGTCGTTCGTCGGGAGCAGAGCCCCCGGCATGTCCTTCCACAGGAAGTTCTGGAACGTGCGGACGTTGTCGAGATCGATCGGGTACATCGAATACACGGCCATCCCGAACTGGCCTGGGAACCAGCCGAAGCCGAAGCTGTCGTTGGCATAATCGAAATTGAACGGGCCCGCTACCGGATCGATCACTCCGTCGTTGTTGAGGTCGAACCCTGAATGGATGCCCGTATTCGACGGCGCCGTGTACCTGTACGGGTAGACGATCGGCGCAGCCTCATCGCCATCGGTGGTGTGGGGCACAGACAGGTAGTTGTCCTGGAACCCGGCGAGAGACACGCCGCCGGCGTCATAGTCGAACTCGTTGATCAGGACGACATCTGGCCGGGTGCGCTGGATGATCTCAGCGATCGTATCCGCCTGGGCGTTGCCGGGAACGCTCAGATCGGCCTGAAGCTGCCCGTCGAAGTTCCTATTGAGCGACGCATTGAATGTCGCGAACCGCGCCGTCGGTGCGTTCGAGTTTCCGTTGTCCGTAGCCGCAGGGGCCGGTAACGCCACTGTCAGCAAGGAGGCTGCTGCCGCAAGCACCAGCGCGATCCGCCATCTACTCCGTGTACTCATCGCTATCTCTCCTCAGGTGCCGAACTCGTCACATCAAAATAGCAGGCGGTGCGACCCCGTGCCGATGTCCTTCGCGAACCTGGGTAGATCCCATGCGCACACTGCGCACAGAATCTACCCAGGAACGGTTGGGACGTGGCTGGTCAGGCGTTGATCGGGTAGTCAACTCCCCCGGCAACGTTCACGACCGCTGACCACGCAGCTTGCTGGCTCGCCTCATCGTGGAAGTGCGGCATCTTCATCGCCTCGATCGGACCTGTCATCTTCTTGGGAGCTGAGGCGAAGAACTCGCCGGTCACATCGGCGCCGTAACCCGCGACCTCCATGTAGCGTCCAGCTCCTGCAGATACAGGAGCGCCCATGCCAAGCCTCTTCGGCGCATACTTGAACATGGGCATCATGAAGTACTTCATGAAGAAGCTCGCGTTCCTTCCGGCCTGCGTGTCTGGCACGCTCCCGGGTGACACGGTGTTCACCGTCATCCCCTCGGGAAGCCTCCTGGCCAACTGAGCGCTCCACCATGCAACGAAGACCTTGGCGTCCGCGTACGCCGTGGCCGGCTTGTACTTGATCGACTCCTCTCCTCTGATGAGGCCCTCCGCTGCCGCGACGAGATCACCGTCGAAGCTCCGTTGGGCGAGCGATGCAAGGTCGGTCGGGTTGAACGTCGGCACGTCACCCCTTGCTGCCTCTGATCCTGCGATCACGATCCGGGCGTTCTCAGACAGGAGTCCGTCGGCGAGGAGCCGCATCGTGAACTCGTGATGCCCGATCAGCGAGGAGGCGAAGGTGATCTCCACATCCTCGTCTGTCTTGACCAGTGACGAGCCTGAGACCATGCCGGCATTGAGCAAGAGGAAGTCGATCGAGCTCCCTACTCGTGCCAGTTCTGACGCAGCTTTCGTGACGTCAGCCGGCCGGTTCAAGTCCACGATCAGCGTCTCGAAGACGTCTTTCCGCGTTCTCGCGACGAGCGCGTTGCGGGCTTCGTTGGCTCGTTCGGAGTTCCGTCCCGTGATGATGACTGTGTTCGTCCCCTGTTCGGCGAGTTGGGCTGCGGCCTCAAAGCCAAGCCCCGATGTTGCTCCTGTTACCAGTGCTGTTGTAAATGATTCCATTTTCTTCTCCTGTTGTTGTCCGGTCACGCGCGAGCTGCGCTGCCGATTCCTTCTCTTCGCCAATGCGCTTCTGTGAATTCGCGCAGGCCTTCGATTCCCCTGTTGAATGCGTCGCCAAGACGGTTGTGTACGATCAGTCTGTCGATGACGGGCCCGAGGGGGCCGAGCTTCACGTCGTACTCGAAACTCGCTCTCAACCTGGTTCCGCTTCCCACATCGCAGAGATCGAACCTCGCAACACCGATCTCGAGCGGTGCCGCATCTTCGATGTCGAACGCGATCAACTCCCCTTCAAACCATTCGGTGATCGATTCGGTCATCCACCCGGTCGGGTGGGTGTAGCAGCGCCGCCTGGCGCCCACGCCGCTGCGCACCTCCGAAATGCATTCGACATCATCGATGCCTGGATTCCACTGCACGACTGCTTCGATGTCCGCAAGGGCATCCCACACCACATAGCGAGGTGCATCGATGACGACGTCGGCCTGCAATGGCTTCATATGTCTCCTTTCTCCCTGGAGCTTCCCAATGACGCCTGTGGTTTGGCTGTGCACTCACTGTGTTCGTCCTGTGGTCCACTGGCGGTTGGGTACAGTCCTTCCATGCAGATACGGATCCTTGGGTCACTCGAGGTCGCAACGGGCACACGAGTCCTGGCGCTCGGAGGTCTCAAACAAAGAACGGTGCTTGCCGTGCTCGCTCTGCACCATGGCGAAGTTGTTTCGCCAGACGTGCTGATCGAGGCCACATGGGGTGAGCAGTTGCCCGCCAACCCCGCGAACACGCTCCAGTACCAGATCGCCCAACTCCGCAGGATCCTCGAGATCGATCCCTCATCACCAGCGCACCTACTGACCCGTTCCGACGGATACGTCCTCAGTGCGGACACCACAACGCTTGATGCAACCGGGTTCGCACGTGACGTGCTCAAAGCTCGCTCCGCGTTCAGCAGCGGCGACCTCGACGGGGCCGCAGCAGCCGTTGATACAGCGCTGGCGTTCTGGCGGGGACCAGCTCTCGGGGAGTTCAGCTACGACGAATTCGCACAAGGCGATGCAACCAGGCTCGAAGGCGAACGTCTCGCGGCCGAGGAGTTACGCATCGACATCGCACTCGCCGACGGCAGGCATGCGGAGGTCGTTCCCGCACTGAGCCAGCTGACCGTCGAACATCCCACTCGTGAAGGCTTGTGGGCGCGCCGCATGACGGCTCTCTACCGCAACGAAAGCCAGGCAGATGCCCTGCGGGTGTATCAGCAGGCCCGCGAGGCGCTCGCTGACATCGGCATCGAACCGTCCGCCGATCTCCGGGCGCTGGAACAGCGGATCCTCGATCAGGATCCTGATCTCGCTCCCCGGCTTGGCGATATACCCACTCGCTCGACTCCCGGAAACCTCCCAACACCCCCGAACAGGCTGATCGGGAGAGACGCCGAACGAGAAGCGATCACAGAGGAGCTTGCGAGCCATCGCCTCGTGACCCTTATCGGGACAGGGGGCGCAGGCAAGACGCGTCTTGCCCTCGAAGTAGCCCGATCCACCGAGCCAACGTACAGCGACGGCGCCTGGATTGTCAGGCTCGATCAGCTCGACAACCCGGAACTGCTCGTCAGCTTCGTCGGGCAAGCTATCGGTCTACGCGAGAACCCCGAGGCCGACATCTTCGACAGCCTCGTCGACCACATGGATGAGCGCGAGGCCCTGATCGTGTTCGACAACTGCGAACACCTCGTCGATGCGGTAGCCGCCTTCGTCCCCGAATTCCTCGAACGCTGCGGCACCGTGCGGATACTCGCAACAAGCCAGGTCACACTCGATGTCCAGAGCGAGGCCGTATTCGAGGTTCGTCCACTGACACTTCCCGGCGAATCTGGCTCCATCTACGACCGTCTGGGCGACGTCGCTGCTGTCGCCCTGTTCCTCGACAGAGCAACGCCGGCCGGCGGCACCGGAAGCACGTGGAGTGACGATGAACTTGTTGCCGTCTCGAACATCGTTACCGCTCTCGACGGAGTTCCCCTCGCCGTTGAACTCGCTGCGGCGCGCACACGGTCGATGTCGCTCAACGAAATCGCGCAGGGGCTTGCGAATCCGACGTCCTTCCTGAGCAAAGGATCGCGCACCGCCCCTGTGAGACAACAGTCACTCGCCGGCGTTGTTGAGTGGAGCCTGCAACTGCTCGAACCCGCTCAGCGCGCCAAACTCATCGAGCTGAGCGTCTTCGTCGGCGGATTCGACGCTGAGTCGGCTGCGTCGGTGGTCGGTTCGTCTGAGATCGATACCCGTGAATTGCTTGCGACCTTCATCGACCGGTCGCTCCTCCTCCGCCTGGACGATGTCGAGGGAGCCGCCAGGTATCGGATGCTCGAGACGCTGCGCCAGTACTGCATCGGAAAACTCGACCAGAGGGCACTCGCCGCCACACGCAGCGCCCACCTCGCGAGATTCGACCGCTTCGTTGACATTGCATCGCTCGGCATCTTCGGACATGATCAACTCATTTGGCTTGCACGGCTCGACGCCGAATACGAGAACATCCGTGCCGCTCTGGCATGGTCCCTCGATGGCGGATCGGTCGAGGCCGGGATGCGAATCGGAGCGAAGCTCGGTCGATGGTGGGACTGGAGAGGCTTGCTCAAGGAGGCGTCCGAGTGGCTGAGCAGACTCTCCGATGCAGCAACGGGTGCCCATCCCGGACTGTCAGCGGTGCTCGCGTGGCATGCGTACCTGTTCTGGGAGTTCGGAGACGTCGAGCGTTCGACGGCGCTGATCAACCGATCCAGCGACGCTGCTGACGCGATCGGCGACCCGGAGGAACGGCTCGTGATGCTGTCTGTACGGGCTTTGGTCTCTCGCTCGAACGGAGACCTCGAGAGCGCACGCCAGGACTGCAACGAACTCGCCGACAGTGGTGACGCCCTACCAGAGAAGTGGGCCGCAGCGTGGGCGCACAGCGCGCTCGCAACGATCGAACTTGCCGCAGGGAACCTCGAGGCGGCAACCAGCCAGTCCCAGCTTGCTGTCGACCTGTTCCAGGATCTCGGCGATGTTCGCGGCATCGGATGGGGCCTCGTGTCCATGGCCCAGGCTGCATCCGGCAACGGAAACATCGAGATAGCCCGCGAATACGCCCTGGAAGCACTTGCCGCCTCGAACAAGGTCATGGACCACCGGAACACTTCCTGGATCCTCGAACTCCTCGCCGAGGTCGCAATCGAACAGGGCAAGACCGAGCGTGCTGCGGTGCTCTGGGGAGCCGCGCATCCCTTCCTGAGACAGAGGGGTCTGACATCGTCAGCCTCGAAACGGGAAGATCTCGAGAGCGTCGAGCATGGGCTCGAAAAGGAACTCGGTGAGCGCTTCACCAGCCTATTCGCCGCCGGGTCTGGCGATCCAGAAGCCGCGATCGCTCTCGAGCTTGCGGGCTCTGACTCCTGACCCGTTCGGACGGCAAGGTCTCCCGCTCCGAAGTGACCGTTACCCGTGACCCGCTATCGGAAGGCCGGCGGTGTGTCCGTGACCGATATGTCGAAACGGGCATCGCCCCCTTCGACGGATCCCCAGTAGGTGATGACAACGAACGCCTGCTTGCCGTCCTCGATCGTGACAAGCATCTCCTGCGATGCTCCACCTGATGAGGTGGCGATGAGCGCGTGGTCGCCCGCATCGAGTTCGAGGGCGTGCTCGTACCAACTGTGTTGGCTCCCGACGTCAAACGATCCGTCAACCACATCCTCACCGTCGATGGCGACGGTGATGTCAACGCTCGGGTCGGCGAAGCTCTGATTGCTCACGTACACCGACAACGGCGGATCAGTGAGGGCCGTCGACAGTGGCGGCGTACTCTCCAGCGACACCGCGTCGGTGAGGTTTCCGAGATCGAACGCCGCCGTGGTTTGGAGCACAGTCCCCGACTCGTCGAGGATCTCAACGGTCACGGATCCTTCCAGGTAAGGGAGTTCGGCTACTGCGAACTGCTTGCCGGATCCCGGCATGCGGAACGGTGTCACGTCGACGGTGTCACCGTTGTCGCGGACGAAGCGAACGCTATCCACCGGATTCACGGTGAGATCGATCAG